>CAZUPJ010000269.1:0-2389 GCA_964622185.1 uncultured Treponemataceae bacterium | reverse complement strand
CCTGTTATTGTTACTATTGCATCTGCTGTTTCTAATTCTTCTTCTATTTCTGCACCACTATTTGCCGTTAGCATTGCTTGTACTGTTTTGTCGTTAAATACCACTCCTACATTTGCTGCACTTATTGCATTTACGCCACTAGCTGCTAACTTTGAATTAAACGCAAATACTACTGAGTTCTTTATTGCATTTATTTTATCTTGTACATCGCTACTATCAAAACTTACAGAAACTAAGTCACTACTTAAGTCACCCTTTAATACTATTTGTCCTAATCCTGCATACCCTTTCGCGGCTTGTATTGTATCACTCGTTACGCCTACTAAATTTATTACATTAAGCTTTTCTACTTCTACTTCTACTTCTGGTACAGGTGTTACCTCTTGCTCCGGGGTCGGTGCAGGTTCTAGCGTCACCTCGGGCTCTGGATCGGGCGTTGGTATTGGTTCTGGTACTACTGGGCTACTCGCTTGTTTACACCCTACAAATACTGCTAATGCTATTATTATTAATACTACTATCCGTTTTGTCACTTTTAAAGTACTCCTGCACTCCCACCCTTATTAATTGCTAATATTATACACCCTTTTTTTATAGAATACAAGTAAAATCATAAGGAATTTGAACTTTGTACTACAAATTCTTTTTACTCATACAAATTTATCGGCATCAGACATGTAAATTCATCACTACTTTTTACATACCACTCACAAAACTTCATTTACAGAATGAATAATAGGAAAGTAATCTGCAAAACCCGTTGACTCTATTGCCAACTTTACAATATTTGAAGGATTCATAATATACAACTTGTGTCCGTATGTTTCCCCATCTTCATACCCCACCATAAGAGAACCTAATCCTGAAGATGAAATCGTTTTTACATGTGCTAAGTCAAGAATTAGTTCATTTTCTTTTATACATTCAACTATTTTTGATTGCAAATCTGCATATGTGTACGAATTTAAATTGCCCATTACTTCTAAAATAATATAATTAGCTCCGCGCTTTTCCATTATTGTTAATTGTTCCATCTATCCTTTCCTTTCATCTACTATTTTTAAAATTAATATACTTACATCATCAGTCACACCCTTTGCTGTAAATGATTCTACATCATTATATAAAAACGAACACATACTTTGTGCAGGAAATAATCTGTTTTCAAGCAGTTGACTTTCAATACGTTTTTTACCATATTCTTCACCTCGAAGCGATAGTGATTCGGTTACACCATCACTGCACGTTAAAACAATATCGCCTTCATGCAACTGTATTTTTTTTATTGTAAGTAACGGTGCAATAGTATCAACAAAACCTAAAACCTTTCCCTCTCCTTGAATTTCAATAACATTATTATATGATTTAGTGTATAAAAAAATTCCGGGAACACCACAGTTTACATAGTAAAGCATATTATCATTAGCATCATAAATCATAAAAGTGCCGGCAAAAAAAGTACCACGAGGTAAATTATGCTTGATAAATTTATTTAGTGTATCAAGCAATCCTATAAAGTCGTCAGATTCTGCTAAAAAGGTACGAATAAAAGATTTTAAAATAATCATACACATACTTGCATTTAAACCACGTCCTGAAACGTCTCCAACAACAAACATATGGCGTTCATCTGTAAGTCGAATTAAGTCAATGAAGTCTCCTCCAAGATTTCTAAGCGAGCGTGAAATATAGCCAGAATCAATAGAAGAATGATGCATTTTATCTATATTTTTGTAAATTGCCTCTGTAATCTGCCCTGAAAATTCTATTTCTCTACCAATAATGTTTATGAGTGATTCTTTCATACTAGTTTGCAAGTAGAAGCCAACAACAAAAAAATTAGGATAAAAATATCGCATTAATTCTAAGTCTCGATTACTGTAAGCAATAGTATGCTTTTTTTCTGCAAAAGAAATAATCCCTATAATACTACGTTCGCCGTAAAGAAAAATCATTGTATGTGATTTGCATAATGCAAAAAGCTCGTGCAGTTCACTTTGTATTTCATTAATATTTTTTTCATTTTCAAGCTTTTCTTTTGACAATACCTGTACTTCTAAATCATGCAATGTAATAAAAGCATTAGATTTAACACTCATTTTAGGAGCACGAAATTTTCGTGTTGAATACATTGCATGCAAGTATTCATCTTCCAAAACATACAAATCAATATTGGAAGCTTCGAACACTTCAGTTAGCATTGCAGTAAAGGATGTTAACAAAGTTTCTTTCTTTTCATTATAATTAATTGAAGCAAAATAGTTTCCAAGAGAAACGTCTGCAGAATCTCGAACAAACGTGTCTTTATTTTTTTTACGCATTATTGCTTGTAAATAAAACAACCCCAGTATTGAAGCAATGCCTAGAATTGAAAATAAGACAAAGTTTA
>CAZUPJ010000268.1:0-2433 GCA_964622185.1 uncultured Treponemataceae bacterium | reverse complement strand
TACATTCATACTTGTCCATAATTTCCCCTTATAATAAGTCAATGAAAAAACATCAGTTTTTGAAATTGACTTATAAATTGCCGTTTTATACAGTGCAGAAAACGGCATACTATCTTAAGTTTGCAACGCAAACTATTAAATGAATGGAGAGGCACTATTTTGCCGCGACATTCATTATTCTCCTTATAAAAAATCAAAGAAAAAATATCAGTTTTTTATTTTGATTTTTTAGATATCGCTATATTATTAGCGACAATATAATATTTAGCTTGCAACGCAAACTTCTAAATAAAAGCTGAAATGCTATTTGTATTTAAGCCTTTATCATTTATACTTATATAATGTTATACTATAAGTATAAAGCATAAGCCTCATTCTCGCAAGTGTTTTTTTGACTATTTTTATACAATTGTTTATTATTTTTTCTAATGTAAAATCATTACAATAAACATAAATATAGTATTGCATTAATTATGTTTTATGTTATAATTAAATGTGGTTTTTAATATTGCTTCTGAGGTAGTGCTATGAGGATTGAGGATTTTACAAAACTGGCTATGGATAGCCATAATTTTTTGTGTTATATAGTGGATATGAAAACTTATGACCTTCTATACGTGAACGAAAATGCACGAAAAACATTTTCCCCTTTTGCACAAGAGTTTACAGCTGGGAAAAAATGTTATGATTTTTTACATGGATTAGATGCTCCATGCACTATTTGTAATAACAACCAAATAGTCCGAGGCAAAAAATTATGTACAATAATCCAAAACGAGCGAAATGGAAAGTATTATTCCCATATTGATTCCAAACTTAACATAAAAGACAGAGAAGTTAAACTTACCTATGCATATGAGACGCATGCTCATAAAAATGAAATAGAGTTACACACTAGAGAACTTACGGTTGAAGAAACATTACTAAAGTGTATTCATACACTTGTAGAGGATGAAGACATAAGTATCGCAATCGAAAATCTTTTATCGCTCATGTGTCAATTTTACAGTGCAGATAGAGCTTATATTTTTGAAATTAATCAGAATACAGAATCTGTATCATGTACATATGAATGGAGTACTAGTGCAGATACTGCCATAAAAGATAATATTCCTATAATGCATATTGATGATATTCAACCGTTAGCTGATGCATTTGATAAAGATGGAGAGCTTTTTGTTAAAAATGTTGATGAAGCATTTGACCATTCTACCTTATTATATTCATTACTCAAAAAAACAAAGACACGTTCATTACAAATTGTACCAATAAGAACGAATGGTGTGCTCACTTACTTCATGGGCGTTGATAACCCAACAAGATCAATAAAAGACTTAACACTACTCCATTCAGTTTTAATTTTTGTTGCAGATGACATAAAAAAAGACAAGACTATCAAAAAACTTGAACACTTATCATATACAGACATCCTTACTGGCTTAAACAACAGAAATAAGTATTTATGCAGAATAGAAGAAATAAATTCAGAAAAACTTTCATCTTTAGGGTGCATACATATTAATATGAATGCATTAAAAAAAATGAATGAACTCTACGGAGATACTTATGGAGATTTAGTATTAAAACAAGCCGCAGAAATATTTTCTAAATATATAAAGAACGACTTATTTAGAATAGCAGGAGATGAGTTTGTAGCACTTTGCATAAATATTTCTCAGAACCAATTTGAAGAATTAGTTGCAATATTACAACAAGAAGCAAAAAATCAAACTTGTTTTTCTTTTGCAGTTGGCGGGGTATGGCAGAACAAAAACATAAATTTAAGGCAAGTTTTGACACAAGCAAACGACATAATGATTGCTGAAAAGCAACATTACTATAAAGAAAAAATCAATGAAAAAATTCAAACAAGATTAAATGCAACCGAAATATTGCTAGAAGAAATACGAATGAAATCCTTTGTTGTTCTGTTACAGCCAAAAGTTGACCTTTTAACAGGTAAAATAATAAGTGCTGAAGCTTTGGTAAGAAAAATTGGTATGAGTGCTAATTATATTCCGCCTGATAGCTTTATTCCAATTTACGAGAATGAAAACACCATAAGCCATTTAGATTTTTTCGTTCTCGAAGAAGTGTGTATCCTCATAAAACGGTTGATGCAAAAAATACAATGTCCCTCACAAATATGTAAAAATTGAACTAACTGAAACTATTGATAAAATGGATTTTAGTTTTTTTCAAAAAAAAGTAGCTGCATTAAAAGAACTGAATTTTGAGGTTTCTCTCGATGATTTTGGCTCACAGCAATCAAATCTACTTATGCTTACTATGGCAGAATTTTCTGAAATAAAAATCGATAAAGGTCTTATTGATAATATTACCGTTAGTGCAGAAAACAGAACAGTTGTACGTAACATAATAAAAACTATTAAGGAACTAGGAAAATCTTCATGCGTCGCAGAAGGCATTGAA
>CAZUPJ010000267.1:0-2440 GCA_964622185.1 uncultured Treponemataceae bacterium | reverse complement strand
TTTGGGTTTGCATTTCTAATATCATCTTTAGAAAAGCTAATACCAGAATTAAATTTCCCTGCTAAAAGACCTTGAAAAAGCGGGCTATAGGGTAAAAAGGCTTGTCCATATTTTGCACACTGTGGCAATGTTTCTTTTTCAGTTTTGTACTCAAGTGGAATACTGTGATATGTTTTTGGATTTCTTTCGAGCATGTTGTAAAGTCCTTGTTGACAATCTACAGAAATATATTTCATCATTGTTTCTACTTCTTCTACTGCATAGTTGCTTAAACCAACATAGCGAATTTTTCCACTTTGTTTAATAATGTTTAGAGCTTCTGCAGTTTCTTCTAAAGGCACATTGTGGTCAGGCCAGTGCATTTGATATATGTCGATATAATCTGTATCAAGTCTTTGTAAACTTTGGTCAATTTCTTCTAAGAGACTTGCCTTTGAAAGATTATTTGTAGCATTGCCGGGCTCTGTCCAACGCAATCCACCTTTTGATGCAATGAGAACTTTATCTCGCTTTCCTTTAAGTGCCTTGCCTAGTACTTTTTCAGAATTTCCCCAGCCGTACACTGGTGCAACATCGAAAAAGTTTATGCCTAAATCTATAGCTTTATGTACAATATTTATTGAGTTTTCATCACTTGAATTGTCCCAGTCGCCACCAAAGTTCCAACATCCAATACCAACTACCGAAATATCAGCGTCAATTTTACCTACTCTTTTGTATAACATATTACGTTCCCCTTTTATTTATTAATCATTGCAAATTCAACTGATTCCTTGTTTGGACCTTCAATAATGATGTATCGAGTTCCTTTAGGATATAATGCAATATCTACTATGCCGTCAGTAATAAAAATTCTATTATCATTTTTACATTGGACAAAGGTTGCTTCAATATCGTTCGTCTTTAGTGCAATATGGTCAATAGCACCTGCAAAACCTTTTATTTGTTCTACCTCATATAGTTCTACAACGCAGTCTCCACAACGCATAAACACAACATGATTTTCACCTAGTACCTTTTCCTCTTCAACAGAAAATCCAATTTCTGAATAAAATGCTTTGCTTTTGTCGTAACAATTTGTTGGTATCCCAATATGGGCTAACCCTACTACTCCATAACTCATAATAACCTCTCTTTAATATGTAATGTCTCTATGTATCACAGGTACGCCTGTAAGTTTTTCAGAACCTTTTAAGCGTAGCTCGCATGGTATCATGCTAATATTTTTTGGAGCATCAGGATTTTCTAAACGTCCAATTAATAGTTCCATTGCTGTTTTTCCCATTTGTACTGCGTCACGTGTCACAACTGATAAAGGAAAATCAATATCTGCAAGTGCCGGTATGTGATCAATGCCAATTAGTGCAATATCTCTTCCTATTTCCACATTGTATTCTTTACATGCTTTTAAAAATCCTAAAGTGGTATAGTTATTGCATGTTACCATTGCTTCTGGACAACAATCAGAATCAAACATTTTTTTAGTTAGTTCATATGCAGTACTAATGGTAAAATCACCGTATAATATATTACACTCTTTTATAGCATGTGAGAACTCATCCATCGCAGCATAATAGCCATTCAAACGCTCTCGTGCAATGTGCAGTTTCATGTCGCCTGTAATAATACCTATTGTAGAATACTTATTCGAAATAAGCTCCTTTGTAGCTACGTAAGAACTTTGAAAGTTTTCATAAAATACTCCATCCCATTCAGAGCTTTCATAGCCTCTATCAACAACAACAATGGGTATTGTTGACTTTTCATACATTGCACGCAACTTTGTTGCAATTTTTTCATGAAAACACCCCTTTGCAGGAGTAATGATAATACCACAGGTTTGCTGTTTTTGAACCATATTTATAGCCTGCTCTTCAAGCTCAAGATTGTTATCAGTATTGCAATATGTTAAAACATAATCATTTTTCTGGGCTACATCCGATATTCCTTGCATAAGCTCGCCAAAAAATGAATTAGCAATTTCAGGAATAATTACACTAATTGATTTTGTTGTTTGTCTCGATAAATTTATTGCTGTAGCACTTGGGGTGTATTGATTTTTTTGTATGACCTGTTCTACTCGTTCTCTTGTGTCGGCTTGTACATATCCACTATTGTTTAACACGCGAGAAACTGTTGCTTTTGATACATTTGCAAGTTTTGCAATATCTGAAATGGTCATTACTTCCCCTTGGATATGGAACCGGTTACATATCAGATTTATACTATTCTAAAATAATAATTTTGTCAAGACCACATTATTATTAATTATGCCTGTCTCATAAACTTAATGTTTATGCGCTAAACATACAATTTTTTTTTATTTTTAAAAATATATTTACCTTAACAGTCCGTTTTTGATTTTAAAACTCTTTTTTTCTTTATAACACGTTTTATTAGGGAAGACAAAACCCTTAATTGCGAAGCACGGTTTTTTCTT
>CAZUPJ010000266.1:1028-2452 GCA_964622185.1 uncultured Treponemataceae bacterium | reverse complement strand
TTTTTCTAAAAATAAAAGTTTTTCAGATCTGTATGCATCGCTATTTTTAGACATAAACTCATTATCTTTGAGATTGACATCTGTAGATTCAACTTGTGTATATATCTTTTTAGGTGTTAGATTATTAAAAGGTATTTCAAATCCTAAAAAACTATTTTGGCTAAAAGAAAATCTAACATTTTCTGCACTATGCATAGAATAAAGTTGTACAAAATAATTGGATACATTTTCATCAATTATGCCAAGTGCTTTTCTTTTATCTTCTCTTAGAAAAGAAAAGGCATTATAGGACACAGTAATTGCATTTTGTGATGACTCTAAAATAATATGTTGTTTAAAGGGGGCTGTAGACGCCAGCTTGTATGTAAATACATTAACGCCATTTTCTTTTGATTGAAGCACATATTCCTTTGATTGTAATTGCTCAATAAAAAATGAAAGCGGATTTTCACATATTACTGCATTCGGATAGTTTTTTTCTAAATCTATTAATACACTAAGTTCAGTAATACACCGGCTCATTATAGCATTTGTTTCAGCACTTGCAAAACCTAAGTCAAAAAATTCATCTCTAAATGCTATATAATGTTCCATAAGATATGCAAAGTTAGTAGCTTTAGCAATTCCTGTTACTAATTTCTTAAAAATAACATAATAAGCATTTGCAAGTTTTTCACCATATGCTTTTTTAAAGGCCTCAAGCCAAACATCTTTATTGTCATAACTCATTAGGCAGTTATTTTTTGTTCCAAAATCTACAAGTTGTTCTGCAGCAACAATATTTTTCCAAGGAAATACAGGATCAAGCACAAGATTTTTTACCGTATTAAAAGAAAAATTTTCATTATAACAATCATTTATAAGTGAGAAAAACCTTCCTGCAGGATACATTCCAAGTGCTTTACCACTTCTTAGTCTCAAAGGAATATTATATATTGGAGTACTTCTATTCTCTCATTAAGTTCCTCCATATACACTAATTCAATACTCTCAGACTGTGTTAATATTTCTTTATATTCTGTAAAGTCTTGAATAATTTCAGGGTACATAATGAAATAGATATTACCATTTGTATAAAAAGGAGGTTTTTCCCATGCCGGATCGAAAAAATTGTTATTATTTAAGAAATTTTCATACTCATTTTTTAATACTAGTAAATCTTTATCTTCGTCATCTATAATTTTAGATTTTTCGCACCATGAAGAAAGCTGTGGAAGAACTCCAGCAATCCAATCAGCAAAAGATGAAGATGTATGTACATACTCAGGATTAATAATTTCTGAAAATAACTTTTCAGTTTTGTTTCGCTGTATAATATTTAGAGAAAAAAGCTTTCTTAATACTGATGGAATAGATATTTTATCTTGATGCTCTGAGCGGATACATTCTGCTTTAAACCTGTCCCAAGCAGTAAAGCGGACGGT
>CAZUPJ010000266.1:598-956 GCA_964622185.1 uncultured Treponemataceae bacterium | reverse complement strand
AAACAAAATAAACATTTTGCTTATGAATATTACTTGTAATTACTTCCTCTACTTTTTTCATGTATTTAGTGTATCACAAAGATATTAAGGTGTCAAATTTATGTTTTGTCTCTGTTATTGCAATTTAATAAAATAATAGTATAATACATTTTGTATGAACTATATGTTTGTATGCTGTGTAAAAAACAAAGAGAGGATACAATGGTACACGTATATTGTGGAGACGGGAAGGGGAAAACAACTTGTGCAATGGGTCTAGCTCTGCGAGCTATTGGTAGAGGATCAAGCGTTGTAATAGTTCAATTCCTAAAAGGATCTTCTTCTGGAGAAATAATGATGTTGGAAAGGCTTCCTGGTG
>CAZUPJ010000266.1:0-588 GCA_964622185.1 uncultured Treponemataceae bacterium | reverse complement strand
AAAGTTTTTAGATTGCAAGAGGAGCTTCCTTTTACATTCAAGATGACGGAATCAGAAAAGAAAATGGCACATTTACAACATAATCGAATCTTTCAACAAGCTATTCATTTTGCAAACGCTGGTTTTTGTGACATGCTTATTCTTGATGAAATTTGCTCTGCATGGGAAACAGATCTTGTAGATAAAAAAATGGTTACAGACTTTTTAGATTGCAAACCAAATAAACTTGAATTAATTATTACGGGCAGAAACCCACCTGAGTGCTTTATAGATATAGCCGATTATATGACTGAAATGACCCTAAAAAAGCACCCTTATAAGAAGGGCGTTTCTGCAAGAGAGGGTATTGAGTTTTAACACAAGAGAATTACACTTAAGTTGTCTATAATACTCGACGGTATTATGCCTCAATTCCTCTTAAGTGTTCTTTTGGAAGTGCATCTGCAACAATTTTTTGAACTGCATCTGGAATTGCACCTTGTTCATCGCGTGTGAGTCCTTTTGTTGATATTGGTTTGTGTATTGTAAGCTTTATTGAAGCATTTTTAAACCCAATATTATTATCCAAAAGCTGCCATGTACCATCAA
>CAZUPJ010000265.1:0-2459 GCA_964622185.1 uncultured Treponemataceae bacterium | reverse complement strand
TTCTTTTACAATTTGTTTTGGTGTTAAAGCATTTTTTAAAGCGTCGATCATGATAACTCCATTGCAGTAACGTTATTATTTGTATATATACAAATATCGCCTGCTATTTTTAAACTTTTTTTAGCTATTTCTAAGGCACTTAATTCGGACGATTCCATATATGCAAGAGCTGCAGCATAGGCATAGTTTCCACCCGAACCTATTGCAAGCACATCTCCCTCTGGCTCAATAACATCGCCTGTGCCAGAAATAAGCAAAATTTTATCTTTATTTGCAACAAGCAAAAGTGCTTCTAAATTTCGTAAAGCCTTGTCGGTACGCCATATTTTTGCAAGTTCTACAGCGCTTCTAGTAATGTCGCCAGAGTACTCTTGTAGTTTCATTTCAAATTTATCAAACAAATTAAATGCATCGGCAGTAGCGCCAGCAAAACCGGTAAGTACTTTTCCATCATATATTGTGCGAACTTTTTTTGCGTTTCCTTTCATAATGGTGTTACCCATAGATACTTGCCCGTCACCAGCCATAGCAACCTTTCCATCTTTTTTCACGGCAATAACCGTAGTACTTCTTATTTTCTCAGCCATCTTTATTCCTTTTGTAATTCCTAATGCCCAATTCTTAATTCCTAATTAGGCATTAAGAATTCGTAATTATTCTCATCCATGTGGATGTGCTTGTTTATACAACTTCCGAAGTGACTCAGACGTTACGTGTGTGTAGCGTTGAGTAGTAGAAATGCTTGAGTGACCAAGCATTTCTTGCACACTTCTAATATCTGCCCCTTCGGTAATCATCGCTGTAGCAAAACTATGTCGAAAAACGTGAGGATGAACATGTTTATTTGTACCCTCCACAGAAGAATAACGACTTATAATAAAGCGAATTCCCCTTGCAGTAAGTTCAGTTCCTTTTTGGTTTATAAAAAGCTTATTTGAAGCCTTAAACGCATTGTCGCCTTTTCGTAATGCCACCAATTTTGCATTTCTTTCGATCATATAATTTTCTAAGGTCTGCACTGCCTCGTTAGAAAAAAATACTCTTCTGTCTTTTTTTCCCTTACCTGTTACTATGGCAGAATCTTTCTTTGCAGAAATATCGGCAACCCTAATTCCTGCCATTTCTGACACACGACAACCTGATGAATAGAGCATTTCAAATAATGCCCTATCGCGCGTTGCCCATAATAGATTATTTTTTTCAGGTAATTCACATAGTTCAGTTGCCTCAGAATTACTCATAAAGTGAGGAACACGAACAGGTTGTTTTACCGTTTTTAATTCTAATGCTACATTAGTGTTAATATAATCAAATCGAGCTAAATAGGCAAATAAATTCCGCACAGAAGCAATAAATCTGTTTATGCTTGCAGGCGTTTTACCCTCTTTTGAAAGTTGCGATATGCAAAAGCGAAGGTCTCGCAGCGTTATACAATGCACATCAATAGCAGAATCAGATTCTTTTTGTAATATTTCAATCATTTTACAAAGGTCGCGATTATATGCATTAACAGAATTTTCAGATAAGCCCCTAACACCAAGTTGATACGCTAAAAACTCGTCTATATATTCCAAAAGAGTGTTGCTCATAGGCCTTTATTCAGCATTTTCTGCAATAGCTTTTTCTTCCTCTTCGCCTGCAGTATGTAAGTAGTCACAATCGGGATTAATACACGATTTATAGCTACCACGTTTTTTATCGTATTTTTCAACCATAAAATGCCCACACTTTGGACAGTCTGCATTTATAGGCTTAAAGTGGCTTATAAAGTCACATTCAGGATAATTGGTACAACCATAGAACTCTTTACCTCTACCTTTTGTTTTACGTGCAATAATTTCACCGCTACAATCAGGTTTTGGGCATTTTGCCAAAGGAACAGAGGCTGTGTTAAAACACTCTGGAAATCCTGAACACGCCAAGAAAAATCCGAAGCGACCAAGCTTTTTAATCATTTGCTTTCCGCATTTATCGCAAACTTTATCGGTTGGCTCATCCATGCTGCCTTTTTGGCTTTCGAGTGTTTCCATAACATTTTCAACTTTGTCATGGAATGGAAAGTAAAAATCTGCCATAATTTTTGGCCACTCTACCGTATTTTCTTCTACCATGTCGAGTTTTTGCTCAATTTCTACCGTAAAGTTTTCGTTTATAACTTCAGGGAAAGATTCTACCAATAGGTTATTTATAATTCTACCCAATTGAGTCGGAACTAGCTGTCTATTATTTCTCGTTACATAGTATCTGTCGAGCAAAACAGAAATAATGGGTGCATATGTTGATGGGCGCCCAATACCCTTTTCTTCAAGCATTTTAACAATTGATGCATCAGTAAATCGTGCAGGTCCTTGTGTAAAGTGTTGTTCAGGGTGAAACTTTGTGGTGTCGAGTTTTTCACCTTCTTTTAGAGCGGGTAAACTTTTTGATGAATCTTCTTTTGAAGATAAAAGTTTTATTAC
>CAZUPJ010000264.1:0-2480 GCA_964622185.1 uncultured Treponemataceae bacterium | reverse complement strand
CTTCTGTTAATCTATCTGCTATTTCATACAGTAAAGAAACAAAGATAGATTGTTCCATATCGCTAAAGGTAGGAATTTCAAAGTACAGTTGTGCAGGATCTGAAAAATCTGTTGTTGGTATAAGTTTTGTAGGTCGTTCTCCTGCAAGGTTTGCTGGTACATCAGTTAAAAAAGTATGGCGTAAACGCACAATTTGTTCAAATGGAGAAAAAACAGGTTCCTGCTCTTCAATGACTGTTGCCCTAAATTGTTTTTCTGTTGGGAACGAGTCTATGCCAAAATATTTTTCAAATATCTCTTGTGCTCCATCAGGAATATTCCCTGCTAGCACAAACGAAAGTTTTTGTGGATCATATAGTAGTTCTGTAGCACGCTTTATATCTGCATATTCAACATTTGCTAAAAGTTCTGTGTTCGCATTAAATAATCCTTGTGCTTGAGTACCGCCATACAATGTTTCCATAGCTGCAGCATATAGCTGATACTCTAAACTACCGCTTTCCAATCGCCAATTATATGCCGTAGATATAAAGAGTTCATCTGCAGCAGAAATTAAAATTGTCGATTCTTTTATTGTAACAGAAAGTTCTTGTAAAACTATTTCTAAATCTTCGCTTAAACATACAATATTAATATACGATGAATATATATTGGTTTCATTTTCTAGGACGGGAATTGTTTTAATGTTCTTATTATTATACTGTGTTGAGAGTTTTTCTTCTAGCGTGTTTTTCATGTTCTGTATTGCAATATGTTCTGTTCCTCGTTTTGAGGCGCCGTGTATAATATCTCCTCCTTTGATAGTGAGTAACAATGAAACCCAAGGTGTGTTTGGAATTTTTTGTGTTGCAAGAGGAATCTTTGACGTAAGAGTTATAGTACTTAATAATGACTTTGTGTACTCTGAATAGGTGTACAGTGTATTTTCAGGTATTTCCACCAATTGACTTTGCAAGTCTGTGGATACTTCAGTGTTTTGAGAATACCACATGCTTGTTTCATTTGTTATTTCAGAATACCCCATATGCGTAAAAGAGTCTTTATTTTTCTCATAAAGACTCGTATGCAAAAGTACAAAAATCCATGGATCATTAAAACTCTGCTTTACATCTTGTAATTCAACGTTTTGAATGGTTTGTGGAAAATTTAAAAAAAACTCAACTCCGCCGTATGCCCAGTTTTCTGCAATAGCATTCATAAACTGTGTAGAATTTGTGTAGGAATCATTTCTATAAAGTAATATTCTTTGTTTTGCTGCGTGTATATCTGCTTCGGACATGGTAAGGGCTGTGCTTTTTACAATATTAGAAAAACCAGGAATCATAAGTGATAAGTCGGTTGTATCGTTTATATTAGTCGTGTCAAAAAGAGATTGAATAATAATTCTAGAATCGCTTGCATCAGCAACAAAGGATGTATTGGTATTTGCCATACCCGCTTCCAATAATTTTGCTTGCATAGCTTCTGCCGCAGTCCATGCATTTGCAGTGTATTTTTCTGATGCTCCAAGTCCAGCAGACGGATACTGAAGTACTGCTTGAATATAGTCTTTTGTAAAATCATCTGAAACCAGAACATAGAGCTTATTTGCGTTTAGTGGTGTGGCTTCTACCGTAGATTTAGCATTTTGTACATCACTTGTGCTACCGATTATGTTTGAACTTTTCCAACCAGAAAAATTATTTTGCACGTTTTCTAGTACTGTTTGTGCCCGCAATGGACCTGTAATAAACAATGCACTTTGCTGTGGAACATACCACCTATTTGTAATTACCGAAAGTTGTTGTCGAAGCTCTTCTATGCTATTTTCTGAAAAAAGGGCAGGGTAAATGCCTGAATCTTTTGTCCACGGTGCTTTAGAAAATATCTTTGCATCTATGCTTGAGTTTATAAACCCTGGTACACTTGCTTGCCAAGCACTAACTTCTTGTTTTAAAATATCAAATTCACGTTGAATAGTTTCATCAAGGAATTGCACATTTTGTAAATCTTCAGAAAAGACTTCAATTGTTTGAAAAAAAATTGAAGCAGGTAGCTCAAAACTGTATCTCGATTGAGAAAAGCCAACTTCAGAAGAAAAATCTGCAGCACCAAGAGCTTCATATGTGGATTTGCCGTTAAAACTATTTAGCCAAAAAAGGCGTGAGTACAACTGAAATAACCCTGTTGTAGTTTGTGTTTGTCTACTTGTTCCTGCTTTTGAAATGTATTCTATTTTCATTGTAGGAACGGTAAAATCTTCTTGCACATATAGTTCAAGACCGTTTTCAAGTTTATATGAATAAAACCCGCTTGGCGTATCTTGTGCACTAAGATAGAATGTGGAAATAAAAATAAATGCATAAAGAAACAATTTTTTCATACAAAGTAAGTATACCGTATAGCTTGCTAATTTTCAAGCAAAAAATTTGTGGAAATTGTGTACATTCCCCTTGACACTTAGTTAAAATTTTGATAGTATATCTTTATTAATTGCGGAT
>CAZUPJ010000263.1:278-2490 GCA_964622185.1 uncultured Treponemataceae bacterium | reverse complement strand
TGTTCCGTCTAATACAGCCCTTGCCTCTCTTGCAAAGAAAGTTCTGTTTAAATAGAGTATTTCGCCACCTTTCATTTCAAATTCCCCTGAAATAGCAGAAGTAGCATAGCGTGTATCCATCTGTATAATTAGTGGTTCTACTTGACTAACAAGACCCCTTATAAGTGGGTTTGTCTTTGATGGTAAGTAAAATTGCCCCTGATTTTCAAGGGTAATTGTTAAATCAACAAAAATATCATAATCGAAAATTTCTTCTTCAATATATGAAGGTGTAACCGATATTATTGCTTCCACATCGCTTGTATTAATACTACCACTAACATCTACCATTTCATCGGAAACAAAAATACTGATGTCTGTTTTAGCAAACCCAACAAAAGTACCGTAAGGCATTGTATACTGTCCTAAAACAGACTCATCACTCAATGTATTAATGTCTAAAGAAATATAAGAAAAGTCTAATTGCTCTAGTGCTAAATCGACAGTAAGATTTACGCCTGTATATGTTTCAGCTCCTATAAAATATGCGTTAGAGGCTGAAAAAACATTTTGAGATACCGTAACTGGGAAATCAGCACAGATTAAGCGTTCCCCAACAAAATCAGGAACACTAACCTCCATATTTGAACCAAACAGTTCTGCATTGATTTGAAGATCGCTTAAAGGACCTGTAAGTGTTCCACTGCCTTCAGCAGTGCCTGAATGCAATGAAAAAACAGGTAAGTTAACAAGGTTACTAAAGTCGCTTGCATCAGCATAAATATTGTCAATAACCATTGCTAATTCATTGTTTTCAATCAATCCGAAAGCATCGAAATGTACAAAAAAACCCTCTGAGGCTTGAATACTAATTTCACCAGTATCTAGTAAGTATCCAACCACTTCACCCTTCAAGCCTGCTTGTAAATCAAATCTACCAGGGGTTCGAATCAGTTCAATACTATAATTATTCATAGTAGGGAAAAAAGTTGATGTAAGTTCTTCAAAAGTTACATTTAACAAAAAAGATTTTTGGTCTATAGACAAGTTTGCATTTTCACCAAGAGGCACGATTGACAAACTTACAGGGCTGGAAAATGTTTTATCAGCAAAGTAAGAAGCATCTGCTAATCTACCCGAAACAACACCATCAAGCGTGCCAGAAAAATCACTTAGTGCAATATTTCCACTTACACTTTGTAATGAAAACAAATCACCTTCAAGATTTATATTGTCTACCGTTACTACTCTATCTTCAAGCATAATAGTACCAGAAATTTCACTTTCATCATACATTGCATTAATAACAGAGAGGTTTACCGAAGGATTTGCTAGTGCACCCTGTGCAGTTAAAGTCGCAGTAATAGTATTTGCTTCATTTTGAAAATTCATAAATCTGCTGGTTGGCAAATCGTGAACAAGAATATCTGCAGAAAAAAACATATTTTCTAGGAAAGAGCTATCACTAAACGATACACCACCAAGATTAAATAGTTCTGCATTCAATTCATACTGTTCAGAGGAAAATGCATCTGCCATGGATAAATTTATGGTTGCATTCTCGAGAACTTGTCCATAGAGATTCCATGATGTAGCAAAAATACCTGAAAGGCTTGACGAAGCATCTGCATATGATATCTCTTCAAAAAAAGCACCATTTGGGCTTATATCACCTGTAACAGTAAGACGAGGTTTTACAATGCTGTTATCAAGCATATTTTCTACACTAACATTTACAACATCCACAAGCCAATTATTAGAATTTGTATATGTTCCATTAGTATCTAGTGATAATGATAACAGCGTGTCACTTATTGAGAGCGGAAAAGATTGTATCTGTGCACCAGCTGTAAAAGCAAAGTTTTCAAGAAAATTTACTTGAATATTAAGCCCATAATCACCAGTTATTGATACATAGTTATTCGGTAAAAACACCCCCGAAAAAGTGTAAGGAATAGAATTAAAAAATAGTGAAGAATTAAAAAATAATTCCGAGTTACCGTCCCCCATGTCTCCTGATATTTCGGCTTGAACAGATTGACCTGCTGCATACAAATTCAAATTGGACAATTCAAAAAGAGATTCATTGCCATTTGCAGAAAATAATAGATATTCATCATCTTGTTGTGTATTTGCAATAACGGCATACGGTAAACTGTACGAGTAAGAATTAAAATCAGTAGAAAAGAATGCATTAAAAGAGAAAATATATGGTTCAATTAGAGGTTGTAAT
>CAZUPJ010000263.1:0-265 GCA_964622185.1 uncultured Treponemataceae bacterium | reverse complement strand
AAGTTCATTAACAGAAGCTAGGAAAAAACTATCACTCAAAATCTCAATTTGTAAAAACTGATCTCCTCCAAAGTCGTAACTTCCATTTGCCGATAATACTCCAACATCAAAGTTTTCTGATCTAGAATAATCTGAAATTTCAAAACTAAAATCTACGGTGTTATTATTTCTCAGTGCATCTATGTGTAGTGCTGTTAGTACTTTTTCGTTTAACGTTACTTGGGGTGCAAAAATTACCAGCTCATTTTCTAATGCATCAATATAT
>CAZUPJ010000262.1:0-2506 GCA_964622185.1 uncultured Treponemataceae bacterium | reverse complement strand
CTCAGTATGGTATTCTCATGTCGAAATTATATCGGTGTAATGTTAAAGTTGTGTACGTTGTTGATACTGCAACACTTAAACAACTAACGCTAAGTAAAATTTTTGTGACGGAAGAAAGTTCAGAATACGAGGAAAGCTTAAAGGCTGATGGTATGCGTTACTTAGAGTACGTTACAGAACTTGCAAGTTCAAAAGGCATTAATATTGAAACAGAACTTCGCTCAGGTGCTGTTTGGTCAGAAACTGTAAGTGCTGCAGATGAATGTGGTGCAAACCTTATTTTGATAGGTGGTGCCGAAAATACAGATGGTGGGCACGAAGTCCTTCGTGAAACCTACAGACTTATTATGCAAAATAGTCCTTGTTCTGTGTTACTTGTTGAAGAAAAACAAATTGAACAATTATTTAAATTAGCATAATGAATAATTTTAAAATAGGGATAAAACATAAAATGCGTATATTAATTTTACATTTTTTGCACAATAAAAATAATAAACACTCGGAAATATTAAAAAATTTAGAAAAGTCTGCAGTTGCAAATGGTCATACTGTTACTATTTGCAATGACAAAGATGCCATAAATCTTCATATGGGGATGCACGATTATATTACTGTTGTAACAGTACCTGCGGGTATTGTTGGAGCTAAACTCCCTGAAAAAATGACTGAGATTTTATCAACACATGGAAGCTTATCTGGTAAAAAGGGCTGTGCCTTGGTTGTAAAAAAAGGATTTTCGTCAAATAAAATGAGTAGAATAACCATGCATGCAATGGAAAAAGAAGGCATGGTTATTGATTATTTTGATATAATTGATACACCTGGGTATGCCACACATGTAGGAAAAAAACTGGGGTGAACGATTATTACAAAATACTTGGCGTTAGACCAACTGCAAGTATTGCTGAAATAAAAAGAGCCTATAGAAAAAAAGCAAAAAAATTACATCCCGATATTTCGGGAGCAGATGCAGCACAGTTTCATTTACTTGTTGTTGCCTATGAAGCCCTCATAGATTTACATCAAAACATTGTATTTGATATTCCTATAAACAAAAATAGATACGAGAAGGGGGCTAAAAATGAAAGCTCTTTTTCGTATCGCGATTGGCTTATTCAGAGGAAAGACGAAGAAAGTTCTTGTAAGCTTATTTTTTGGGATTTAATGCACAATAGAGAAGATGAAGCAGTGCAGGCTTTTAAGAAAATCAATTCAGAAAAGGCAGATTTCAAGCTTTCAAAATGGTTTACACGCGAAGATTTTATGGATTATGGCTTTATTCTCGCCGAAGAACTAACGTTTAGAAATGAATACTATGATGCGTATCTATTGTTGAAACAAATAATAACAATGGAACAAAGTTTTGCCTACTTTAAACTTTTTTTTCCTGAAGTTATGGCGTTTACACGTGATATTTTACGCTTTAGAATTGAAGGTACAGTGCATGATGAGCTTGCGCTCGATGCTTGGGAAAGTGCACTTGATTTGGGCTTTGGAAATAAAGAAAATGCAGCTTTTTTATTAAAAATGTCTGCAGTATATATGCGAATGGGAGATGAAACTACAGCCAAAATATGCCTTGATGAAGCAATGAGACTTGATACAACGGTGCACATTCCCAAAAAATTGAAAAAAATATAAGGACACACATATGATACGTTTAAAAAACGAAAATCAAATTCAAGGAATAAAAACCTCTTGCACATTATTGGCAAAACTTTTCGATGACGTTCTTCCAAAAATTGTTTCTGGAATGTCAACTATGGATATTGACGATTTATGTAGAATATTTATTGAGAATAACGGTGGTGTCCCTGCTTGGTATAGTCAAAATTTTCCAGGGGCAGCAAATGTATCAATTAATAGTGAAGTTATTCACGGGGTTCCATCAAAGAAAAGGATTATAAAAAATGGCGATATAGTGTCTGTAGATGTCGGAATTGACTTAAACGGATTTTATAGTGATGCATCTCGTACAATTGCTATAGGAACGGTAAGCGATGAAGCATATAAATTAATGGAAATTACTGAAAAATGTTTCTATGCCGGTTTTGAAGCATGTAAAGTAGGAAATAGAATTCGAGACATAAGTGAAGCTGTTTTTGATGTGGCAGACAGTGCAGGTTATGGGGTAGTGCATGAATATTGTGGGCACGGCGTAGGGCTAGATGTTCACGAAGATCCGTCGGTTCCTAATTATCTTTTTAAAGGCCCAAATCCAAGAATACAAGCTGGAATGGTACTCGCAATTGAACCAATGATTAACGTGGGAACAGGAGATGTTTTGTTACTTGATGACGGGTGGACAGTGGCAACTGCTGATGGTGAGCTTTCAAGTCATTATGAAAACACGGTAGCAGTGTTTAAAGACAGAACAGAAATATTAACAAAATTGTAATTTTTTAAGACTATTTTAATGTTGTATTATTATATTAAGAAATATAAACAATTTATAAATTTTGGAGGCAATGTATGAAAAAACATTCAAAGTACATCTTAGCATTTA
>CAZUPJ010000261.1:0-2509 GCA_964622185.1 uncultured Treponemataceae bacterium | reverse complement strand
TGAAAATCCATGTGTCGACAGTTCGATTCTGTCCGACGGCATGAAACAGACTTCATTCATGAAGTCTGTTTTTTTTATGTTCAAATCCGTTTTAGCCTGATATTGAGCTTGAATATTGTGTGGTATTACTATATAATGGTTAAATGAAATGGGTTATTTTTCGTGGTCTCGGTGGAGAGGCAGATTCAAAAAAAGTTGCATCGTATCTCAGAAAAAAAAAGGCAAAGTATAAAACTTTTCAATTTGATTTAGACCAGCTATCTGAACCTGATGATAGTAATATGTCAAAAACAATTACAAAACTCTGTGAAATACTTGCAGATGCAACACACATTGTATTAGTAAATATTAATCAAATACCAATTGTTGGAACTTTTTTGTATGCACTAGGATTAATATCACATAGCTCTGTTTCTGTGTTTGTTGTGGGAGACAGACCCGGCTTACCGCAATGTTTAACTAATGGATTTTTCCCATCTTGTGTAGATATAGAAGAATTATATGACAGGTTTGATAAATATTTTCCAATGTTTTTGGAAGAAGAAAAAAAGGAAATAGCAAGGCATCAACTTTTTAGTGCTAACATACCTTTGAATCCGGATTCGTTTGCTCATTATATTTGTGCAGAAGATGAAGAAATCTGTGAAACATTTTATAATACTGGGATGATTGTAGATATATGTGATTCAGCGGGTACTCCTATGCTATGTGTTGCAGCTCGCAGTGGAAAATTAAATATGGTTAAATGGTTATTAGCGAAAAATGCAAACATTAATGCCATTTCGGCAGATAGGGGGTATACAGCTCTTATGGATGCTATTTGGAAAAATGACCTTGACTGTGTTTCCTGTTTAATAAAAAATGGAGCCGACTTAAATACAATAAGTAAAGATGGTCAGTCTGTTGCTGTATTAGCTGTGGGAATAGGAAATACTGATATTTGTAAGCTTATTGCAAAAAATGGTGCTGATGTACATAAAAAAGATAATATGGGAATGTCTGCAATGGACTATGCTCAATTGTTTAAAAAAGAAGATATTATTAAAGCTTTTTCTACGGGGAAAAAATGAAAACACTTGTGTTTACCGGTGGGGGAACCGGAGGACACATTTACCCCGGATTGGCAATAGCTGATGAAATTAAAGAAGCCTTATCAAGCTATACCATTGTGTGGATTGGTTCTAACAATGGGCGAGACAAAAAAATGGTACTATCCAATGTTTCAAAAAATGGTACACCAACTTGTAATAAATTTGTTTCAATCCCTTCAGGTAAGCTTCGCCGTTATTTTTCGCTCCAAAACTTTATTGATATTTTCAAAATAGGATTTGGATTCATTGCATCTATATTTGTTTTAGCAAAATTAAAACCGGAGTTTGTTTTTTCTAAGGGCGGTTTTGTTAGTGTTCCGCCTTGTATTGCTGCAAAATTTTTACATATTCCAGTATACACACATGAGTGTGATTTTTCACCAGGGCTTGCAACAAAAGTAAACATGCGCTTTGCAAAAAAAATATTACTGTCATATGAAGAATCAAAAGAATTTTTTGGACAAAATAATCAATCAAAAATAGTGGTAACTGGAAATCCTGTGCGAGATGTGTTTTTTAATACCGATACAAAAATTGGATATGATTTTTTAAATATACGTAAAAGCTCAAAACCGCTTCTTCTTATTTTAGGTGGTTCAAGTGGAGCACATCAAATAAATGAGCTGGTGTTTGAAAACCTTACATGGCTTTTAGAGAGATTTATTGTTGTTCATCAGACTGGTATGGGACAGGATTTTGAAACAGCACTTGGTTTAAAAAAACAAGTAGAAAAAGAAGTTTATGCACCATATGATTTTATATATGCGGAAATGCCCCATGTGATGGCATGTTCTGATGTTGTGCTTTCCAGGTCTGGGGCGAACTCTCTTTGGGAAAGTGCAGCTCTTGGAAAACCAATGGTCTTAATACCACTGGCAGGTAGTGGTACCAGAGGAGACCAAGTAGAAAATGCTCAGCATTTTCAAAATGCAGGAGCAGCCGTTGTAATTAATTCACTTGAAAAAGATTTTTCTGTGTTTTCTGGCAACGTAACTTCAGCTTTAGAGCTTATGCTAGAAACAGATTTATTAAAGAAAATGCAAGTTTCATCACAATCGCTTGTAAAAAGTAATCCTGCAAAAACAATTGCAAATATATTGTTAGAAGAAATAAAAAAGGATACCATACATGACATTTAATTTTTTAGACATTATTTTTATTGCCATCATACTACTTTTGGCAATACATGGTGCTGTTGCTGGTTTTATTAAAGAATTTTTTTCAAAGGCTGCAATTGTGCTTGGCATTTTTGTTGCTGTAATGTTTTATACAAATTTATCTCCATATTTAAACAGGCATATAGAATCGGACTTTGTTTCAAAAATACTTGCATTTCTTTTAATTTTTATTCTTGTGTATTTAATTGTACGGTTAATTCAGCACTTTGTAGGAAGCTTTTTTTCGGGCGATATACTTGG
>CAZUPJ010000260.1:0-2520 GCA_964622185.1 uncultured Treponemataceae bacterium | reverse complement strand
AGCATCGGTAAAGCTACCATTTTTGTATAATCGTATACCATCTTGCATTGTTTCAGCCATATTCCACCCCCTACGGCTATGTATACTATGGGGCACATCTCTAAGAAATTCAAATTTTAAAGATGCACCTTATGTTTATATTATATCACAAAAGTTGAAATAGGTAAATCATTTTTTTCGTTTGCACTGCAAGGCTGAGCCAATATTCTGCTAATTGAAACAAAGCCATTTTGAACAGCAGTGTAATCTGTTCCCTCTACCATATCAGTTTGTACAGGAGCACCGTTAAAAAAACTATAGGTATGTCCATTTGGAGCAATATATGTTTCAGGAAAATCTTGATAATTTCTTCTTGAAGGAACAGTGTATACACAGCCTTTTAGTGTTTCGTGATCTGATGCATTTATATTAACAAAAATATCTTTTTCGCTCAAAGAAATTAAATTTTCAATATTTTTTTCAATAAAGGTTGCAAGCGGAATATAATCCCATGTGCCATCTTCAGACAATAAACTGAGGGCAATACCAGGTACTCCATGCATACAAGCGTGTCGAGCGGCGGCTGCAGTCCCAGAGTACAATATGTCTGTACCAAGGTTTGCACCGCGATTTATTCCTGAAACTACAACATCAGGTTTTGAATCTAACATTTTTTTTATACCAACATCTACACAGTCAGTAGGCAAGCCTGAACAAGAAAATTGTTGCTTATTTTTTGTTTTAATACACAAGGGATCTGCCATAGTAAAACCATGAGAAACACCTGAACGATCTTTATCAGGGGCAACAACCCATACATCATGCTTTACACTAAATACAGAAATAAGGGCTTCAAGCCCCGCAGCACCAAATCCATCGTCATTTGATAACAAAATTTTCATATCTTTTCCTTATCGCTATCAGGGTATTGGCTTACCTATCAGCTTTTTAAAATTTTTGCTCCACCTGCAGGCTTAACAACGTACAATACCGGATGGAAGCCAAAAATTCTTTCATATTCACTCATTTTTTGTTGATACTCATCTAAGTCTGAAGTTTTTATTATTGTATATAAACTTCTACCAAACCCCTTGCCAGTAATTCTCGAACATGCAGTTGCATTTCTTGAAGAAGTAACATCAAATTCCAAAGCCCGTTTTGCAAGCCAATCAATTTCGGGACACGAAATATTATAATTATCTCTCATACCCTCATGTGATTTATTTACTGCACGAGCAAACATAGAAAACTTTTCAGTTTTTAATCCTTCCACTGCGTCAAGTACATATTGATGTTCACTCATTATGCACATTAAACGTCGTCTGGCATCTTCATTCGTTGCAGATAATATATCGCTTATTTCAACTACTGAATCTTCGTATACCCAGTAGTCTTTTTTTCTTACTTTCAATTCAGCCATAAGCAAAAAATGTTCAGGTGTAAATACCATATCCTCATTCCACACCGATACTTGAGGAACTCTAGCATCTATTAATAAAACGGTATATTCAGGAAAATTAAATGGTATTGCAGTATGAGTGTTTTTTGCATGATCGGTTAATAAGAGTGTATCTTTTTCCGCATACAATGCGGCATAAATATCAGCATGATAATTTCCGGTTTTTAAGAAAAACTTATTACCTCGTTCTATAGTTTGAAAAAGCTGTGCATCAGAGCATGGATGGTTAAAAAGTGTTTTACACATTAAAGCTGTCGAAACTTTTATAGCGTTTGTTATTCCAAAACCCGCAGTTGGTAATATGTCAGTAAAAATGGTAATATTCATACCGCGACATGCAAAACCGCAAGACTGAAACCCATCAATTACTGCTTTTAGTGAATTTGCCCAGCGGTCTTCTTTTCGAAACTTTAAGGTTGAAACATTTCCTCTTTTTCTCTCATTTGCTTGATGAAAATAAAAACGAAGAGATGAATCTTGACGAACTGTAGCTGCAATGTAAACTGGTATATCTATCGCCATGGAGAGCGTTTTATCCTTAAAATACCACGTATGCTCTCCTATTAAATGAAACCGTCCCGGTGCACATACCACAACATCGGGTTTCATGCCATATTCTCTTGAATGAGCTTCCTCTACCCTTTCCATTACGCCTTTCCCCTAAACTTAACCATATTGATTTTTATGGCTTAATAAGGTATTATAATACTATAATGACAACATTTATACAAGTTTTTTATGTATTTTTTTCTGCAATAATACAATCTTTAGCCATTTCTAACGAATTTTTATTGTTTGGCTCGCCACTTTTGGGTCTTTTTGCACTCGTTCCTCTATATATAGCAATATCATATTGTAAAAGTTTCCGTGCTGCAGGACTTATGCTATCAATACAATTTACAGTAGTACATCTTTTATCAAGTTTTTGGCTTGCCTTTTTTAAAGATTTTGCAGTTCTTACTCTGGGCGCTACAGTTGCTTATTATACCGTTTTGGGATTCTTTTTAGGCCAATTACTTTTTATCCCTTTTTGGATTACAAAGAAAAATAAGCTACAAGAAATAGCTTCTTTTACATATAGA
>CAZUPJ010000259.1:0-2524 GCA_964622185.1 uncultured Treponemataceae bacterium | reverse complement strand
CTTTTAAAAGTTCTTTTGCATGTAACAAATCTTCTTTTGAAGATTTTGCAGCATCATGAGCAGATTGCACAATGTCGTCAAGTGTTAAAGTTCCCGCTTCTCTTTTTTCTGTAATTGATTCATCTTTTTTCCATGCACAAAGAATGCCACGAGAGTTGTTTACTGTTCCGCCTGCTTTATCGAGTAAGGTGGCACAAATACGAGCTGCCCCACCTTGAGCCCCATAGCCTGGAATTAAAAAGAACATATCTTCGTATGTGTCTCTAATAATTCTAGCATCATTTTCTTCGGTACAACCAACAACAGCACCTACGATTGCACACTTTGTTTTTGCTTCTGCCGTGTAATGGGCATTTATTCGAGCAAGTTCTTTCCCTACACGGTCAATTACTATACCGCCTTGTGCAAGATCTAGTTTTTCTATATCAGTCATACCAGGATTTGATGTTCTCAATAAAACAAACATTCCCTTACCATATTTATAGGCAAGCTTTGTAAATGGCTCTAATGTGTCAAAGCCCATATATGGATTTACCGTAATAATATCTGCTTCAAAGTCGTCCGAAAAGTGAGCTTTTGCATAAGCATCTGCTGTAGCTGCAATGTCGCCACGCTTAACATCAGCAATAACAGGAATTTTTACGTTTCGCACAGCCTTAAGTGTTTTTGCATACACATTCATACCATCTAAACCCATTGCTTCATAATAGGCAACTTGAACTTTAAAACAGCTTGAGTAATCTTTAGTTGCTTCAATAAGTGCCATATTATAGGCTAAAACAGCATCCGCACTACTCTTGTATTGTTGTAATACTTCTGGCGGAAGGTACGATGGATCGGTGTCAAGACCTGTACAAAGAGGTCCTTTTTGTTTGCACTCTTCTTGTAAACGAATTATTTCATATTGTGTATTCATAGGCCTAGTATAGCAGAATAATTAATAATTGACAATTAAGAATTATGCATTATTTAAATTTTCTTCTGCTTCACTTTTCCTAATATACAAGGGACCGTCGTACTCTTTAATTTGTTCTTCTTTATTGAGAAACTTTTTGCTTCCCAACTCTAAGAGTGCAAGGGTAGTATTTTTATTGACAGGTAAAAATGTTCTTAAGTCTTGATCTGGGCGTATAGCATGAGCTTTTTCTACAAAAAGTTCAGCATCACTACCAACAACAAGCACAGACTCTTCATTATCGAAAAGCGTTAAGATTTCTTCTGGGGATGCATCAATTGGCTCTACGGTCATTTCCCCACTTCTATACACACTGGCATAGAACCTGCTTTTTTTTGCATCAATAATTGCCAACACAGCACCCTTCCATGAAGAGTACGGATGTGCAATTGCCTGCAATGTAGGAATAGCAAAAACAGGTATATTATGAGCAAGTTCTAATGCTTTTAATGCAGCATATCCAAGTCTAAGGCCAGTAAAAGAGCCAGGACCTTCGCAAAGAACAGTAAAGTTTAATTCACTTGGTTCAAGTTCGGCTTGCGAGAGAACATATTGTATAGAGGTTAAAAGTTTTTCACTTTGTCTCATACCTATATCGAGAGAGATGGTTACATGTTTATCACCATTGCAAGCTGCAAAGGATATACAATTTACAGAGCTATCTATTGCAAGTGCTTTCACGTTAAATCTCCATATTGCCAATTTTGTATTGTAATAGTTCTTTTTTCGCTTTCAGTTTCATTTGGAACTTCTAATTTTATGGTAATTACATCTTTTGGAAGTTCTGACATTATTTTTTCACTCCATTCAATAATGCTAACTCCTTCCCCATACAGTAAGTCATCGGTTCCAAGGTCTATAAAAGAATCAACACCATCTAGCCTATATACATCCAAGTGATATAAAGGCATGTTACCCTCGTACTCACTAATAAGCGTAAATGTTGGGCTTGTTATGGGTTCTTCAATACCGAGAGAAAGTGCAATGCCTTTTGTAATAGTAGTTTTACCAGCAGCTAATGTACCTTGCAAGGCAATAATATCGCCTTTTTTAAGAAACGAGCCTATTTTTTTCCCAAGTTCAATAGTTTGCTCAGCAGAAGATGTTTTCAAAACTAGCAAAGTAATTTATCCTCATTATCCAGGGCAAGTACAAAATTCATTAATGCTTTTCTAATGGGCAAAAGCGGATAATCAATTTCACTCTGTAAATTTAATTCAATTGTTTTTTTTCCAAGAGGATCCATTTCAATAGTGAATTGAACAGGAAGTTCTACGTTTTTCCCAGGAATAGAAATAATTGACACACCATGATATGTTCTTCTGTAATAAATGTGTCCTGGTTCTCTTTCAATGTCTTTAATTTCGACTATTTCCATTTTTTAACCTTCTTTTTTACTTCTTCTGTCTTTTCCTCTACTTTATTTTCTTCCACAACTTCTTCTACTTTGCCTTCATAATCATACACATACGAAAAAATACTGTTTTGTGTTTTTTTCTGCATTCTTAAAAAGCGAATGTTTAATACACACACGCTTTTATGTAATTCCTTTCTTGAACGGACAATTAT
>CAZUPJ010000258.1:0-2555 GCA_964622185.1 uncultured Treponemataceae bacterium | reverse complement strand
ACATCATATACTCTGTCATATACTGTTTTATATTCCCCGTCTATAAAACCAAAGCGTTCAAATGTATTCTTCTTTGTAGCAATAAGTCTAATAAGTATAAAAAAGTCTTTAGTTTCTGTTACAGGTGTATCTGGAATATCTACCTCGTAGTGTACAGAATCAATTTTATAGAAGCGTACATAATTGTTGTTAATACCCATAATTTCCTTTGATATTGCATCAAAAATCTGTTTATAGGTAAGATTCGAAGAGCTTACTTCTACCTGTAAGCTTCCAATTGCAACGGCACTTCCATCTACCATACTATCGTAATAAGGGCTAAACTGCACTCCATGTATAACAGGTGGAACAATGCCAATTTTTATATATTCTCTTGGTATAACATTGCCACTTTGTGAAAAACACAGACTAGCTACAATGAGTAAAAAGGCGATTATCAAATTTTTTTTCATGATTTGTCCTTACTTAATAGTTGCTGTAGTATAACAGGTTTTTATTATCGTAACAATACGTCCTTTATCGGAATAATAAGAACAATAATAGTTTGTTCATTCTTTTTTATTGTGCTCCCATAAATCCTATGGTACAATAAAGAGAAACGTTCTTTAAAAATATTGCGTGTTTTATTAATCTTTGGAGGAAAAATGTTTCCCTTATTCGTATTTGTTATCATTATGTGTATTCTTGTTTTTGTTGGTTACATAAATGAGAAAACGCTAAAACTGCCAACAGAAATTATGCTTCTTGTGGTTTCGCTCATCATTGGTTTGTGCTATATTTTAATATCATATGCTATTAATCCTAATCATACGGTTAGAGGTTTCCCGATTGATTACCTAAGCGATTTTTTAGTAAATGGTGTACTATCGTTTATGCTTTTTTCGGGCTCTTGTGGAATTACTTTTTCAATACTAAAAAACAAGCTAAAAATTGTATCACTCCTAGCACTGGTAACAACAGCTCTCTCAACGTTCATTTTTGGCTCTGTAGCCTATGCGTTCACATATCTATTAGGTTTTACAACATTTTCATTTATTGAGTGTTTACTACTAGGTGCAATTATTTCTCCAACCGATCCCATTGCAGCAACAAGTATTCTTAAAAAAGTAGGCTTATCGGATGACCTCGTTGTTACAATAGAAGGGGAGTCTCTTTTTAATGATGGGGTAGGTATTGCCTTATTTATTGCAATTTCCAGTGCACTTACAAATACAAGTTCTTCAATAAATCCACTTTCTTTTTTTGCAGTGTTAGGGCGTGAAATTTTTGGCGCAATAGCCGTAGCTCTAATTATATCTTGGGCTATGTTATACTTTTTTAAGCGAACAAACGATAAGTTTAGACAAATATGTATAAGCATTTTTGCACTCACACTAGCGTATGTAATTTGTCAGTATTGTAATTTTTCTGGAGCAATTTCATCGGTGGTTTGTGGAATCTCATTCGCAACAATTACCGCAAAAGAAAGCGAAAAACGTCCAAATGACTTTACACTGTATTACAATTTTTGGGAAGTTATTGATAATCTATTGAATTATGTTTTATATATTATTCTTGGGTTATTTTTTGTAAACATTTATTTGTACACAGAAAATAATATCCTTATCATTGGTGTTGCAATCCTTTCTGGAATAATTGCACGCTTTTTAGGTGTCTTTTTTGTATCGATTGGAATAAAAGTTTTGCCAGAAAATTTATCAAAAGGAAGGTTTTCGAGTCTTTTAACATGGGCTGGGTTAAAAGGTGGATTAAGCTTGGCTCTTATGATAGAATCATCAAAATTGGTTTCAACTGCAACATTTGATTCAATGATTATTTCAGTTTTTGCCATTGTTATTTTTACTACCGCCATTCAAGGATTAACGGTCGAACAGTTTTATAAAAAATGCATTATCCCTCGCTAGTTAAATTTTATGCCTCATGATAGTGTGTTATTATGAGGCCCCGCGAGATTACTTTGCACTCCCAAAACAAAAATCAATTGCATTTTTTATTTCTTCTAACGGAAAATCTATTGAATCTGGAATGTTTACACAGCCAACCCTTTCCTTTATTTTTGGACTTGCCTTCGCTACAATTGAAGTTGCATTGTATGCTCCAAAATGGATTGAAATGTGAGACTTCATGCTTGCAATAGTAACGTACACTTCACCAATTTTAAAGGTTGGAAACTTCGTTTTAGGAGCATAGTCTAGCGACTCTATCGCTTGCGGATACTTTAATCGTATGTATCCAACAACTGATGAGATTTTTTCCGCGCGTGGCGTAATTAAAGAATCTATATAAGCGTTTACTGTAGACATATACTTTTCCTTTACCGCAATTAGAAAAGATACGTCAATATCATAACAGTAGCTTTTCCATTGCGCTTCAAAATAGTGCTAAAAATGCATTTTAAAATCTTCTCGGCCGGCCTCTTTCATTTCTTGGTCCAGTAGGATTTCCATTTTCATCTACAATCGTTCCACCTGTGTGGCTATACTCTCCGCTAACATCAATATCACCATCGCCTCTAGCGTAGAGGGCATCAATTTCAAGAACAATGTGGCCACCCG
>CAZUPJ010000257.1:0-2561 GCA_964622185.1 uncultured Treponemataceae bacterium | reverse complement strand
TGATGTCGTTAGCATATAATGAAGAAAGTCATATTGCCATTGCATACATGCCTAATGGGATTATTACAAAAGCATTCCCACTAAAAGGAAATGAAGCATCTATAGGATACAATGTATTTGAAGATCCTGCTGCAAAAAATGATGCTACTCGTGCAATGGAAACACGGAAAATAGTATATTCAGGGCCTTACCAACTCATGATAGGAACACCAGGATTAGTAGCGAGAAATCCTGTATACTATTTTAAAGATGGCAAGGAAGTTTTTTGGGGATTCATTGCTGCAATAATTCGCCCTTCTGATGTATTATTAATAAAGGCTGGTCTTAAATCTTTAGAAGACTTAAACTATGAATACAGTGTACAATCAGATTATAACAATACACATGTTGATTTATACACAACAAAAGGATATTCAGAGGAAGAGGCAAACATTTTCCATGAGTTTCAAGTAGGACAAGGAAATTGGCAAATTAGCATATATGAAAAAGATAGTAAAAAAAATGCACGGAACGAAACAATATTCATTATTTTTGCAATGGCTACCTTTACCTCACTAATATATATTGCACTGCGACAATCAGAATTACGACAATCGCTTGCTCATACACAATCACTTACCGATGCACTTACCAATTTATACAACAAAAGAGCCTTGATAAAATTTGAAGAAAGAAGAAACAAGCGAAAAATAGATGATTCATATACCATTTTCTATATTGATTTAAACAAATTTAAGCCAGTAAATGATGAACATGGACATGAGATTGGAGACCGCGTTTTAGCATTGTTTGCAGAAAGACTTATGACTCAGTTTAGAAAAGACACATTTATATCCCGAGTTGGGGGTGATGAGTTTGTTATCATATTCCCATCAGAACAAGATGAACTTCAATGCCTTCATGTTAAAGAAAGACTATTACGTTTATCAGAAGATCCTTTTTTTATTGAAAATTTAAAGATACACATATCATGTAGTATAGGTTATGCAAGTTATCCAACAAACGGAGATAATTTTGCAGATGTGTTAGCTCAAGCTGACAAAAGAATGTTTGCATATAAGAAAAAACACAGAAAACCTGATCAATAAAAGAATTATGATTTTAAAAACTGAAGATATTGATTTATAGCACCCAATATAGGCATGTAACCTATTGGGTAATTCATTTGTTGTTAATACGAGGAAGAAACTACAAAAAATGAAAAAATCATATATGCTATTTCCAGTGATGCTCGCAATATCCTGCCTTATTTCTTGGTATAGGTTTGTAGACTTATCTAGAGATGATGTTCGAACAAGCGATTTTCTTGCAACGCTATACAGCGAACGAATTCAAAACAGCATTCAAGATGTTATTTTACAATCAGAAATTTTAGCAAACTACGTTGTTCTAAATAATGGAGATATTCCAATCGAGGATGTTCCATATATCCTAGAATTAGTCTATGATGAGGATATTCATATTGGTATTACATATGCTCCAAATGGAATTGTCGAATATACCCATCCAATAGAATCAAACCAAGATTTTTTTGGCTATAATATTTTAGAAGATGAGTTATCAAAAAAGGATGCTTTGGAAGCAGTAAAAACTGAAAAAACAACCCTTTCAGGTCCATATACTTTAACTTCAGGAGAAACAGGGCTACTTGCAAGAAATCCAGTTTTTTTAGATATTGATGGAAATCATACTTTTTGGGGCTTTATTGTAATAATCATAGATCCAGCAGGTCAATTTCTTGAAGATATTGGCATACTCAACATAGAAGAGCTTGGATATGAGTTTAGTATTAAATCAAATTACAATGGAATGGATGTGGAACTTGTTCAATCAACTAATTTTGATTCATTAAAAATAGAAACAGAGCAAAACTTCAATATAGAACAAAGTCAGTGGCATATAGCCTTATATAACAAAGAGTCAAAACCAGAAATTATAGGAAATGTTATTTTCTTTTTTATAATATCAATTGTTATTTCTGTTTTACTCTGCTTACTTATTCGTAATTTAGAAAAGGAAAAAGCAAATATTTATGAGCAATCGCTCAAAGATTCCTTAACAAAAACATATAATAGAAAAGGTCTTATGTATCAAGCAAAACATAATCAAGACTGGAAAAACAATGGCTTTGAACTATTCTTTATTGACCTGAACAAATTTAAACCAGTAAACGATACCTATGGGCATGAGATTGGAGATAAACTACTTATAGCTTTTGCAGCTCGCTTGCAAGGGCACTTAAAAAAAGGCTCATTTATTGCACGAGTAGGCGGAGATGAATTTGTTGTCGTAATCCCAAAAGTAAATGATGATTCTATTTGTGAACAAATCAAAATGAGAATGATTGAAATATCTGAAAATCCATTTTATATTGATAATTATGATTTAAGAATTTCATCTAGTATTGGGTTTGCTCGCTTTCCTGAAAATGGATCCTTTGAAGATGTATTGGCAAAAGCTGATAAAGCTATGTTTGAATACAAGGCTACATATAAAAAAGGGCGTTAAAAAAAAGTGCTACTACAAAACGTAGTAGCCTTAGTTTTAAAAACCTTGCATTA
>CAZUPJ010000256.1:0-2564 GCA_964622185.1 uncultured Treponemataceae bacterium | reverse complement strand
ATATTTCAGAGGCTGGAACTTCTTCTAAAATATAACGCCACAAATTCATTAAAAGGTCAACTAATACAAGTGCAAAGGAAAAAAAAGCCAATGTGCCTAAAAATATGGGAAAAAATCTTTTTAATAAATAAAATACCAACGTCATTTTTTTAAGAGCCTCACAAAAAAGATAAAGCCAAACATACCTACTAGAAAATTTGGAAGCCACATTGTAACAAAACCATCAATGCCATTTTGTAAGCCCAATTGTTGCCCTACAATTAAAAAAGCCCAATACAAAACTGAAATTGCAATTCCGACAACAAGCCCTATAGTTTGCCCATTATGCTTACCAAAAAGAATTGCAATAGGAAAGGCTAAAAATGCAAAGAAAATTGAACCAAACGGTAGCGAAAACTTTTTATGATACTCCAGTTCATACGAATTGAGCGTTTGTAAATCCGTATTTTCATCTAAGCGCATTGTTTCTATTTCGTTTCGAAGGTCATAAAATGTCATTTCTCGGGGATTAGACATTGTGTAGGATGGGAAAAAATCCGACGAAAATAGATTCATTGAAGCCCTACCCGATTGTAAAAAGTCGAAATTTGTTTTATTTCTAGGATCCAAAAATGTAGCAGTTGCAGTATCCATGTCCAAACGCATAGCAACACCTTTATCATTTGGAGACTCCACGGTAACATCTGATGCTACAATAATACGAAATTGTCCGTCAGAATCTGTGTCAAATAGCATTAAATCAGAAACAGTAATTCCGTCTACTTCACCAATAACTAAAGTAGAATCTTCATAACGTTTTATTGAATGAGACTCTAGCTCTACCGACGGATTTGACACTAATATTGAAATATATAATTGATTATATGCAATTGTCCCCATAGGCAGTAAATAATCGTTTACAAAAAAAGATACAAGAGAAATAAGTAGACCAAGAATAATTGCTGGCGACAAAAGAAAGAAAAACGAATGTCCAGTTGAACGAAAAATCAATACTTCATTATCACTAACCATTCTGCCAATGCACATAAGAAAACCAACTAAGGTTGCAAATGGAGCCGATTGAGCTATTATAAACGGAAGCGAATAGAAAATAAAAAGTAACACTTGATCTACTGGAACTCTTTTTTCCAAAATATCTTCAGCTGTCAACAAAAGATGGTTTACAAAAAATATGAGAAAAAAGAAAATAAAGGCAACTGCAAAATACACCCAGAGTTCTTTAAAAAGATATTTTATGAGTATATTATTGTTGCTTCTAACCATGATGTATTCTCTTCATAAACACGTTTCTTTTTTACACACCAGTACTACCGAATCCGCCAGAACCGCGCTCAGTGTTGCTTAGCTCATCTACAATTGTAAAAGCGGCTTGAAAAACAGGAGCTAACACTACTTGCCCTATTCTATCACCATTATTTATAATAAAATCTTCTTGTCCAAGGTTTATTAAAATTACCTTTATTTCACCACGATAGTCAGAATCAATTGTTCCAGGCGAATTAACACAAGATATGCCATACTTTGCAGCTAAACCAGAGCGAGGTCGCATTTGAATTTCAAAACCAAGTGGTATTTCAAATCGAAGTCCAGTAGGAATCATTTGCCTTTCTCCAGGTTTTAAACAGATAGACTGTTCTAGCAATGCACAAACATCTGCCCCTGCCGATCCCGAAGTTTGGTAGCTAGGGAGAATTGCACCCTTTTCTGTTATACATTTTACAATAATTTTTTCATTATTCATATATAAATTATAACACATAAAAAGAATAGTGAAAAGAGCAAATATAGTAAGATTAAAGCCGAGCCTACAGGGGCCTTTCTCAGGGAGACCACCTGTAAGCGAAGCAAGAAACTAAGGAGGTGCTGAAATTACGACTTTTAGAGGTTCTGAATTCTAACTATTTTATTGTAAAAAATCCATTTTCTAAAAACTACAGCTTGCATTTTAGGCATATTTATAGTAAAATATTATGATATTTTGGTATACTTTTGTGTCTAAAACGGACAAAAAAAATCAATAACATTTTGCAAGTTTTTTTCATAACATAAGTAAACAAAAATATACAATTAAAATTTTTTATGAGGAGAAAACATGAAAAAAATTCTACTTCTAGCAGTTGTTTTTGCAATTATTTTTACATCTTGCGGAAATAACAATGCAGAAACAGCTTCAACTGACGAACTCGTTGTAGTAATGGGCGGAGAAGCTGTAACACTTGACCCGCACGGTCAAAATGATCAACCTTCTTCAAGGGTACGAAAACAAATTTACAACACACTCGTAACCCAAAACGAAAAAATGGAAGTTGTTCCTGGTCTTGCTGAGTCTTGGGAAATCACTGATGGTGGTCAAACGCTTACATTAAAATTACGTGAAGGCGTAACATTCCACAACGGTAACGATTTTAACGCAGAAGACGTTAAGTTCTCATTAGAAAGAGCTTTAGCATCAGCACACGTTAAAAACATTGTTCAAGCTATTGACCCTAATGGCATTACTATTATTGACGATTATACTGTTGAAGTTAAAATGCTTTACCCATTTGCTCCAATTTTAGCACACC
>CAZUPJ010000255.1:0-2575 GCA_964622185.1 uncultured Treponemataceae bacterium | reverse complement strand
CTATTATACCATACACTAGCATGAAAATAAATAAAAAATATATTCGTTTAATTGGAATTTTTGCTTTTTTTTCCGTTGTGTACATTTTACTTGCGGTAAAAACTCCTAGAAACTCTTTGCAGTTGGTTCCACAGTGGACTATTGATGTAGAAACAGACATTCTTGTTTCCTCTTCCTCTCTTTTACCTTTTAAGCTTGGTCAATATATAGGCTATTATGCAGAGGATGGAGGTATTGCATCTTCTCAATTTATTGAAGAAAGAGGTGTTGTCTCAAGCCATTATATAGCTACGTTTTCTTCCGACGCAACGAGTACTCCTTTTTATACAGCTAAAGGAGTACAAAGTGGTATTTTTGAGAAAGCAGGGTTTCCCTTTTTTCAAGAAGATAGGATCTTTTTATTTCATCCATCAGGCAATTCGTTTTCTTCTCATGCCTCTGATGGAAAAGAGAAGTGGGTATATGAAAACTATGTACCAATTACTGCCTTTTCCTCCAATGAAAATAGTGTTGTAGTTGGCTTTGCAGATGGAAAAGTGATAGTTTTTGACATAAATGGAAATGTGACGCAAGAGTTTTATCCTGGCGGAAGTGAGTATGAGATTATCTTTGGTGCAAATATTTCTCAAAGTGGCAGGTTTGTTGCTTGTTTATCGGGCTTAGAAGTGCAACGTATCGTTATAACAGATGTTGAAGGAAATACTAGTAAAATTGTATACCATGAATATGTGGAAAACGAAATTGCCGAACAAGTTTTTGTACAGTTTAGCTCAAATGAGCAATATGCATTTATTAATGAAAAAGATTTGCTCACAATAATCGATATTGAAGAAAAAACAACAATATCTGTTAATGTCGCAGGACGTGTTATTACGGTGAAAGAAATTCGTGGTGGTGATTACTACTTTATCTTAAGTAAAAATCGAGGAGAAAGTACTATAACTATTTTAAATAAAAATTTATTTGAAGTAGGTTCTTTTTCGTTTGAAGAAAAAAATACGTTTATAGATTCAGATGGAGACTTTGTTTATATTGGAAACGATACAAGTATTTCTAAGCTTCTTGTAAAATAAGGATGAGTGTAATATGTCAATAAAAATAAAATATATAAGTGCTGTAATAATATTAGTTGTACTGTTTGGTGTAGCAGTACTCTTTGCCTTTGATTGGCCCCAAAAACCTGTAGAGGTTGGAGCTTTGTTTTCTGAAATCCGGGGTGGCAATTTTAATACAGGCATTGTTTTTGATAAGCCGGGGGAAGTTGCAGTTGCCGAAGATGGGCGTGTGCTTATGACTATGAAAAATGATTCCTCAAGTATGGGGTTGTTTGAGTCTCCACTAGGAAATGCCGTTATTGTTGATCATCGAAGCGATATGTTATCAGTATACTCAAATCTCGTTAATATTAAAGTAACTCCATCACAAAAAAATCTTGTAGCTGGAGATATTATTGGCGTTAGTGGGAGTTCGGCTTGGAAAGATGGTGACGAAGGCGTAGGTTTTCAGCTTATTGACACAAAAATTAAAACACTCATAAATCCTGCGGTGCTAATACAGGAAGTTCCCGATGGTCGTAATGTTCCTGTTGTTGGTGTAAAAGCCGTATCCAGAACAGATGAAAGTTTTTCTGTGTATAACGGTGCGGTCCTCTCGTCTGGATCTTATACCCTGTATATGACACGCCCCCAAACAGGTATGATGCACACTTCAAGTGTGGCATTAAATGGGGAAGTAAAAGAAACGGTAACGTATGATACCTTAAAACAAAACAAAAATACATTGACCGTTGCTGGAAACAAGCCTTACCCGTTTTCTGCCGTGTATCCTGAAGATACATCAATGAGACTTGCCGAAATTATTCTTCCGAGAGGAATAAACACAATTGAAATTTCTTTAACAAATGTAGGTGACACGCAAAGTTATGCTCGGTATAGAATAAGCGTGGATTAATGTATAATAATTATTAGTTTACCAGTACATAGGTAAGATTATAAGATTTTTATACTAGTAAAACACGAGGAGTAAAGTAATCGGTATTGGTAGGTAAAGTGACTTGAAAGAAGGTATCAAAAAAAGGAGTTGGAATTTCCAACTCTTTTCCTTAGAAGGCAGCTTCTTTGACATCAAATTTGTTTCCCCTTAAAAAGGCATATTCAATCAAAATTGTTATTGGCCAAAAAAGAACACTTACCATTGGGTACACAAACCAAATATATTCGTATGATGGGAAAAATGCATTGAGTACTATCATAGTAACTGAAAGAATAGCGTAGCCAATAAGACTGTGCTTTATGTCGTGTTTTACTTCTTTATAATCGAGCTTTATAAGCTTCTTTTTTTTTGGGTGAATAAAGTTTCCAAGTTGTACAACATAAATACTTATATACACACAAACATTTGCAAAAATTCCCCACATAAAAGTATTTTCTAATGGCAACAAAGCACCCACTAAAAACATAACTAATGCAACAACCGCTGTAGTAATTAATGTTGCAACAAGCGTAAGGCGATTCCAATAGACAAGTTTTTTTGTTACCGTTAATTCCGTAAAAAGCACGTCTACATCGCCTAAAGA
>CAZUPJ010000254.1:0-2588 GCA_964622185.1 uncultured Treponemataceae bacterium | reverse complement strand
ACACCTTACCAAAACAACATGAAACCTTTCATTGAAGAAGTTGCAAACAAATCTCCAATGAGCAAAGAAGTTTACGAAGCAATTTTATCTACACGATAAATTGTATATAACACTGATTATCAGCAATGGTAGTCAGTGTTTTTTCAATTTTAAAGGTAACTATAAGAGTTTGTCTTACAGTTTTATTACTTAAAAAAGATATTTTTTATTATTTTCAAAATATTAAAATAACATTATGTATAATAAATACTCAATATAAATTATTGAGTGTTTTGTAGCACATAGAAAAAAACCTTCTATGTTGCACCGCTACTGCGGTTTTTTTAAAGGAGGCTATACATGAACGCTTTTACGTCTGTAAAGCGCATAATAGATAAAGGTGTAGAGTGGGTTTGTATTATATTATTAATAGCCATGACAGTGTTAGTAACCTACCAAGTAATTACACGCTTTGTTTTTTCAAACCCAAGTGCAATTTCTGAAATTACCGCTCAATATCTCTTTGTATGGATGGTAATGATTGGTTCAGCATATATGTTTGGTTTACGAGAACACTTAAGCATTACACTGCTAAAAGATAAACTATCCCCTTTAATGAATATGATAACAGAAATTGCAATCGCACTTGTGCTCATAGCTTTTTCTGTTGGAGTTACATTTTCTGGTGGAATTAAAAACACTATAGTTCAAATGGGAACAGCTGATGCTGCATTACAAATACCAATGGGTATTATTTATATTGTGATTCCTATCAGTGGTGGATTAATGGTATTTTATGCTTTGTATAACATTGCTTTCGCAGTAAATGAATACAAAAACCCTAAAAAAGATGTAGAGGAGAGTAAATAAATGGATGTAGCAACATTAGCAGCTCTGGTCATGATTGTTGGAGTTGTTGTAACCTTAGTTATGGGATTCCCAATCGGTTTAAGTATTGGATTTTCTTCAGTTTTAGCAATGATGGTTATTTTACCGTTTCCTCAAGCAATGACAACCGCAGCACAGCGAACATTTACTGGTGCTAACTCATTTTCACTTCTGGCAATTCCATTTTTTGTATTAGCTGGAAATATTATGAATAATGGTGGTATAGCTAAAAGGCTTATTGGATGTGCGAATATTTTTGCAAGAAGACTTCCTGGTTCCCTTGCTCAAACAAATATTGTTGCAAATATGATGTTTGGTGCAGTTTCTGGTTCAGGTGTTGCCGCAGCTTCAGCTATGGGCGGAATTTTGCGACCACTTGAAGAAGATGCAGGTTATGATCCTTCATATTCTGCAGCAGTAAACATTGCTTCTGGTCCTACAGGAATGATGATTCCACCAAGTAATATCATGATTGTATATGCAACCGTAGCAGGTTCTGTTTCAATTGCTGCTCTTTTTATGGCAGGATATGTTCCAGGAATTTTATGGGGTCTAGGTTGTATGATCGTTGCTGGTATCATTGCAAAAAAACGTGGCTATGTAAGCGTACAAGCATATACAGCTAAAGAAGTTCTTACAACTCTATGGCAAGGTATTCCAAGTTTATTTTTAATTGTAATTGTTATTGGTGGTATTCTAGGTGGTGTATTTACCGCAACTGAAGGTTCTGCTATTGCAGTTGTGTATTCATTGCTTTTAAGTTTTGCTTACAAAAGTATTAAAATAAAAGATTTACCAAAAATTCTATTAGAATCAGTAAAAACAACTGCAGTTGTTGAATTTCTCGTATGTGTTTCAGCAATTATGAGTTGGGTTTTATCTTTTGCACGTATTCCACAAATGGTTTCTGCTGGAATGCTTCAATTAAGTGATAATCCTATTATTATTCTTCTTATAATGAATGCAGTATTGTTAATTGTAGGTACCTTTATGGATCCAACTCCAGCTGTTTTAATTTTTACACCAATCTTTTTGCCAATTGTGCAAGCATGGGGAATGCATCCAGTACACTTTGGTTTAATGATGGTTATGAATTTATGTGTAGGAACAATAACACCTCCAGTTGGAGCTATTCTCTTTGCAGGATGTCGAATAGGAAGGGTTAAAATTGAAGCGGTTATACGGCCACTACTGATGTATTTCTTAGTGGTATTTATTGCCCTTTTGATGGTAACCTATATTCCAGTTTTATCACTTGGAATTCCGCACGCATTAGATTTAATTAAATTACCTGAAACATTTAATATGTTTTTTATAGGTAAGTAATTAAAGGGAACCTCTAAAAACTGTTGTTTTTAGAGGTTTTCTATTTTACTATGCGTACCCGAAAAAAATGAATTGTTAAATTATGTAACTGCTTTTCAATAAAGCAGTTTTTTTGTATACTCGAACCCAAGAATGACAACCTTACACGCTACGGAGTAACACTTCGTTTTATTACATGAGTAGCCTCTTTTGAAGGTATAATACTTTCCCGTGATATTACACAGTATAAAGGCCTTTGTAGAATTGTTACCAAAACGGATGAACTTTTAGCAGAAATTTCTGGAAAAAACAACCCTTGAAATATATCCTTAAATTTACTATAATTAATTAATTATCGAATATAGGAGATACCATGAGACAATATTACATTGCTGGGAACTGGAAAATGAACAAAA
>CAZUPJ010000253.1:0-2588 GCA_964622185.1 uncultured Treponemataceae bacterium | reverse complement strand
TTCTCCAAGGTGTTTTACATCAGCATTCAAAAATACTTTCATTTTCAAGCTCCTATACGTTTTCAGGAAGACATAAATTTGCTATATTAAAAGCAACGCTTTAAAAACAGCAAATGAAATAATTATGTATCTTTAATTATTTCATTCATCCTATTATAAAAATAATGTAGCGTTACCAGGAGTTGGATCGCTACAATAAATTAAAAAATGAGGGGAGAAAAACTCCCCTTTATTCAAAGTTTAGTCTGCAACAAATGGCAACAAACAAATTGCACGTGCTCTTTTAATTTCTAAAGCAAGGCGTCGTTGATGTTTTGCACAAGTACCGGTAATTCTTCTTGGAAGAATTTTTCCGCGTTCTGTTGTAAATCTTTTTAGTGCATCCGGATCTTTATAGTCAACTTTTACTTTATTTGCACAAAATCTACAAACTTTTTTTCTAAAAAATTGCTTTGGTTTTCCACGACCACTTTTGTCATCGCCATCTCGAGCATCACTATCTCTCATAATGTCACTCATTTTCATATTTTTATCCATTGCGGATTGCATTGAAGTTGTTCCTTCATTTGTCATTTCATCTGACATGATTATCTCCTATGATGTGTCTTAAATTAAAATGGAATATCTTCCGGAAAATCGGAATCATTTGCACTATATGATGGTCCTGCTTCATATGAGTTTTGGAAAGCATTTGGTTGTTGGGTGTACCCACTATTTGCGGGGGCACCAGCTGCATATGATGATGAGCTTTGAGATGGAGTTGAGTTTCCACCCAAAAGCTGCACATTATTTGCAACAACAATTACCTTACTTCTTGATTGTCCATCTTGCTCCCAACGATCCTGTCTTAATTCACCGTCGACAGCAATTTGCTTACCTTTGAGCATATATTGCTTTAAAGTTTCAGCTATTTTACCAAATAGGCTAATTTCAAAGTAACTTACTTCATCAACCCATTGGTCACCATTTTTGCGTCGTCGGTTTACAGCAATTGAAAAATTTGAGATTGCAAATCCATTCTGCGTATATTTTAATTCAGCATCTCTGGTTAAGCGTCCAATCAACATCACATGATTTAGGTCGGTCATAGTGTTACCTCTATTCGTCTACACGGACAAACATAAACTTTAAAAGATTATCATTCAACTTAAACTGTCGGTCAATGTCTACAATCTTCGATGGATTTATGTCAAGGTTAAACAAAATAAATTTACCTCTGTTTCTCTTTTTTACTTCGTAACAAAGGTCCCGATCGCCAAAGGCATTTTCGTTTTCAATTTGAGCTCCAAAGTCTGATAAAACTTTTTTAACGCCCTCAATGCCGTTTTTTGACAAGTCTTCCTCTAAAGGAAAGATTGTCATTAGTTCATACTTTCTCAATATTAACTCCTTGTGGTCTTTGGAAGAGAGGTGCGGTTCTGAGACAAACCATCCTAGCTCTCCAAGGTATGAGGTATAGTATATCAAATTATAAGATTATGTTCAAGTAGAAACAAAAATAATCATAACAATTTTTTATGTGTTTCAGCTATCTCTTTATATGCTTCGAAATACGATCTAAAATCATCTTCGTTACAGTCATTTGTTCTTGCATACGTTTTCATTTTAGTTATATTAACGCATTTATATATTGGTTCCTCAAAATATTCTTCTATACTGTTTCTAAAGGCTCTATCCTTTGAAAATGGAATAACTACTTCGAGCTTATTAATATTTTCATCATAGCGATTAATCAATGTATGCAAAATAGAACTCTGTTCAATAAAAAGCTCAACATTTTTTGCAGGCTTTAAAAACTGATATGTATAGCGAGAACCCCACAATAAGGCCGCAAGCGATTCGCGTTTTTTCTTATTTGAAACTCGATAGATAAAAACCTTGTCTATGTAAATATTCGAAGGTAGTTTTTCTTGTAGCCTTCGTTTAAAATCATCCCTATCTACCTCATATCGCAAAATAATTCCTGCTACTTCTTCATTTGATTTTATACCTAGCGACAAACTAGATGCAAGTTCAAACCTTGGTAAAGGATTAAACCCATTCGTATACATAATCGGTAGCTTACTTCTCACAAAGGCTTTATGAAAGTTTTCAACCAATGCTAGGTGTGGTAAATATTCACTACCCTCATTTTTCTTAAAAGAAAATACAGCTCGCCATAGAATTTCTATGTTTTGTTCTGCAGAGTCTTCAATACTAGGTGCTGATTGCTGTATATCGTGTAGTAGAGCTTCTTTTTGTGTCTCGGTTATGTTGCTTTGATAAACGCTCGTTTCACCCTGTTTATGTCCTTCACAAAGCCCGCAATGGTTGTCGCATGTAGTATTACAAATAGGACTTCTCATTTCTTTTAGAGATCGCTCCCATTCTTTTTTGTAATAGTTTTTTGATGTTCCTAAATCAATTTCATCCCACGGTAAAGGGTCATCTAACGATCGACCACTACAAACTTCGTTCTCTACACTCCAGTTATACTTTTCTTCAATTTCTGCAATAGCTTCTCGCCATAAATCTTTTTGTATATGATCTTCCCATGCATCAAGTCTGCAACCTTTTTGATATGCAGAAAGAATTATGTCCCCTACTTT
>CAZUPJ010000252.1:0-2611 GCA_964622185.1 uncultured Treponemataceae bacterium | reverse complement strand
TATAAATTTTGGAGGCAATGTATGAAAAAACATTCAAAGTACATCTTAGCATTTACTGTTACATTAATTGCAAGTTTTTTATTGGTTTCAATGTCTTGCAATAGATTGACTAGTGCACAAACAGTATTTGCCGATTCAAGTCCCGCTGTGCAAATTCCTTCCGATGCACTTGCTGTAGCAGAGCTATTACAAACAGCTTTTAGGTCAGTTTCCGATCAAGTTCTTCCAGCAGTTGTAAAAATAGACACGGTTGAAACAAAAATTGCTGAATCTAGCCCGTTTGGTGGTAATAGTTTTCCTTTTTTCTTTTTTGGAACCCCTCAAGGTGAGGAAGAAAGTGAACCAAGGGAATATTCTCAAGAAGGATTGGGTTCAGGAGTTATCGTTAGAAAAGATGGAAACACATATTATGTTCTAACTAATGACCATGTTGTAGGTACGGCTACAGAAATATCTGTTACCTTACACGATAATCGAGATTTTGATGCAGTGCTTGTTGGAACTGATGCAAGAAAAGATATAGCACTTGTTTCATTTGAGTCTACAGATGATTTAACTGTTGCAAAACTTGGCGATTCAGACATTGTTCATACTGGAGACATCGCAATTGCAATGGGTTCGCCTTTGGGTTATTTTGAATCTGTTACTCAAGGTATAATCAGTGCAACTGGACGTTCTGGTGGCGGAATTGGAAATATTAATGACTTTTTACAAACAGATGCAGCCATTAATCAAGGCAACTCAGGTGGCCCTTTGGTAAATATTTATGGAGAAGTGATTGGTATTAACACATGGATTGCATCTTCTTCAGGTGGATCTCAAGGCTTAGGTTTTGCTATTCCCATAAATAATGTAAAATCTGCCATTGATTCTTTTATAAAAGATGGAAAGGTAATATATGGATGGATGGGCGTTTCACTGGTTGAAGTTCTTGATGAATACAAAGAAGAACTTGATGTTGAAGATATTGATGGTGCCTTTGTTGCTCAAATTTTCCTTAATTCCCCTGCTGCAAAGTCTGGAATACAAGCAGGTGACTATATTACAGCATTAAACGGTGAAAAAGTGTTAAATGTAGACCAATTGGTACGTGAGGTAGGTGATTTAGAAGCTGGAAAAATCGCAGAATTTGAATTAATTCGCGGTGGTAACGAAATGTCTGTTTCTGTAAAAATTGAAGAGAGAGATGAAGGGGCAACAACAGATAATTCAAAACTATGGCCAGGCTTTGTTGCAGCACCTTTAACAGATGAAATAAGAAAAGAGCTTGAAGCAGAAGAAAGTATAGAGGGTATTGTTGTTACTAGTATTTTAGCAAAATCACCTGCTGCAGCTCTTCGCTTACAAACAGGAGATATTATTACCGCTGTAAATGATGTTAAAGTTGAAAACCTTGCAGATTTCTATAGTGCATTAGACACAACTGGTAATGACTCAATTTGGTTTGATGTATACTCTGAAGGAAGTACTATTACTACTGGCAAGTATAATCTTCCATAATTGTAATTAAGCTACTTGCATAAATTTTATAACCGATTTATACTAAGGATGTTAAAACAGTCCCGATGTGTAAATCGGTTATTTTTTTTAGGAGTTTAGTATGGTAAAACATGTAGTATTTTTTGATTTTTTTGATGCAGAAGGAAGAACCGCACTTGAGAATGCACAAATTACAAAAGAAATGGGTGAAGCACTTATGGGAAAAGTCCCTAGTCTTCGATCTATGGAAATTGGTCTTAATGGCTTAAAATCTGATACCTCTCAAGACCTCGTAATTATTGCAACTTTTGATGATTTTAAAGGATTAGAAGAATACGATGTTCACCCTGAACATAAAAAAGTGGTTGTGCATATTAGAGCAACTGGAAAAAACCGCCATGCTGTAGATTTTGAGTATTAATCGTTATTAAAACTGCTTGCATAAATGTACAAAAAGTGATATAAAATATGTATATTTATGCAATAAAATGCTAGTAAGGAAAAACAATGAGTAAAGAAAAAATCATTCTTGCCTATTCGGGCGGACTAGACACAACCGTAATCATTCCATGGTTACAAGAAAACTATAATTATGATGTTATTGCTGTTTGCATTAATCTTGGCCAAAATGATGATTGGGATGTAATTAAAAAGCGTGCATTAGACACAGGGGCCGTTGAATGTTATGTAGTAGATGCTCGTGAAGAATATATTGAAGAATACATTTATCCTGCAGTAAAAGCTAATGCTATTTATGAGGATCGATATCTTATGGGTACTTCAACTGCACGCCCTTTAATTGGTAAAATTCTAGTAGAATATGCTCGTCAAGAAGGTGCTGTTGCAATTTGTCACGGCGCTACCGGAAAAGGTAACGACCAAATTCGTTTTGAACTTGCAATAAAAGCATTTGCTCCAGACATTAGAGTTATTGCTGCATGGCGCGACCCAAAGTGGGACATGGAAAGCCGTGATGATGAAATTGCATTTCTTGAAAAAAGAGGCATTACACTGCCAACAAAAAAAGAAGATTCATATAGCCGTGATGAAAATATTTGGCATCTTTCACATGAAGGTCTTGAGCTTGAAGAAACAAAGAATGAGCCAGATTATGACAGAATGTTAAAACTTA
>CAZUPJ010000251.1:0-2624 GCA_964622185.1 uncultured Treponemataceae bacterium | reverse complement strand
GCCATTCGGGATAAAATACCTTCAAGTTTTATCCCGTACTGAGTGTCGCTTGCCCATGTTCCAGCTAATCCGTGCACTGTAGGAGCTTTTCCTTTAGGATTAACCCATTTATAGCGAGGATCTATAAGCGGCATGTTCAAAGCCTCTTCGCTCCCATATGCTTTTAGATGCTGAATGTGAGCTCTAACTCCATCTTGTTCGGTATCAAACACATTGCCTCTTTGTGTTTCGTCTATTGCACCGAGTCCGCAAAAATTATTCATGTCTTCGGTAACAAGCCCTCCAAAACGTAAGAATCCTGTTTCTAAACACATTTGTGCAAAAGCTACATCAGAGTTTACGCCCTCATGCATTGCCTCTTCAATATATAGATTAGCGAGCCGTTCAACTTTCTCTTTGTTTCCACTAGGGTTTTCAGTCATGAAAAAGGTAAGAAGAGATTGGGAATTTTTTGTTCCTATATCCATGATGCTAATGGAAGGTACTTTCACTATTATTTGAGGCTCTTGTATTTGTGTGTCTTGTTCCTGAGGTGCTCCTGTTTTACAAGACGTTAGTATTACAATTGGAATAATGCCAGCTACTAGTATGCAGATTTTTTTGCTTACCATAAACATATTTTTTGATTTTATTATTTTCATATGTAACCATACTTTTTTTTCAAAAAAAATGCAATATATTCGCGATTTTTTTAAAAAAGTTATGCAAAAACGCTAAAATATATGTAGAGGAAAATACTATGGAAACAGCATATGAAAAATTGGAAAAAGTTGAATATTCTATTTCTAAGATTCGGTTACATCAAAAAACAAAGCCAGATTCGCGGGAACGGCTTTTAGCTATGGGGGCTGATTGTTTAAGTACGCAAGAACTAATGATGGTTTTACTTGGTTCTGGTACAGAGAAGATGCCTGTGCAAAAGCTTGCAGGAAAGGTTTTACAAATCTTAAAAAGTTATACACAAGAAGCCTCCGTAAAAGATCTATTATCTATTAAAGGAATAGGTCCTGGAAAAGCATGCCTTGTAAGCGCCGCTATTGAACTTGGCAGAAGGCTAAATTCTGATCCAGGTTCTACAATACGAAGTCCCCCTGATGTTATACAGTTTATTAAACATATAACTCTTGAAAAACAAGAACATTTTTTATGCATATCATTAAATGGGGCACATGAAATTTTAAATATTAGAACTGTTTCTGTTGGTACCATTAATCGATGCATTATTCATCCGAGAGAAGTATATTCAGATGTATTAAAAGAGCGTGCTGCTGCAATAGTGTTAGCCCACAACCACCCTTCTGGAAATAAAAATCCATCTGAAAATGATATTGAAATTACTCAACAATTATTTGAAGTTTCAAAAATATTAGGAGTCCATCTTTTAGATCATATTATCGTTTGCCCGAATTCGTACTTTAGTTTTGCTGAAAATGGACTGGTGTTTTTCTAAAAGGTATGATAAAATGTTACTATGAAAAAAAATTTTCGCTTGTATTTAATTGTTTTTCTCGGTTTTTTTGTTTTAGGAATACCGAGTTTTGCTCAAGAAGTTGAAGCAATTGTGCGCGAAAATATTAATGCTGGTGAAGCGTCTATAGTCAATATTTTTACAAATGTAAATGGAGCAGAGGTATATGTAAATAATGTGTACAAAGGATTTTCTCCTCTAACATTAAAAGATATGATTCCAGGAGTATACGGAATAACTATAAAAAAAGATGGAATGCAGGAAAAAGAAGTTGTAGTTGACTTAAAGGCAGGTACTGAAACAAATCTTTATTTTGAGTTAGATTCAATTACAGGTTTTTTACGAATAAAATCAAATATTAATGGTGCAGATGTATTTCTAGATGGAGAATTAATTGCTCAAGGTTCTTCCTTAGATACTGGATTACTTAAAGTATTAGAGGGAACCCATGAAGTAAAAATACAAAAATTTGGTTGGCAAACAAAATCAGAGTTAATAAACGTCTTTGAAAATTTTATATCTGAAGTTACGTTTGATGTTGAAAAAGCCTTGTTTTCTATAACAGCCTTTTCAGCGAGTCCAAAGCGGTTTAATCCGCAGGCACCTTCAGACTTAGGGCTGGTTCATTTTAATTATACGGTTACAACCCCTGGTAGTGCGATTTTTGAAATTCTTGATAATAATGAAAATATTGTATACTCAAAAATAATTCCACAATTTGACAGTAGAAATCAAATTGTTACGTGGAATGGAAAAAATACATTTGAAGAAGTACTACCTGAAGGAGCCTATACTGCACGCCTTACTGCGACTCCTTTTGATGGTTGGTATGTTTTAGAAAACAATTCTGTAGTGGGAAATGACGTAGAGTCTGTTTTAACAACTACTGTTGCTATTATTGATAACTCTATATTTTATCCAATTGTGGGTGCAAATTCTACAGGAAGCAGTATTGGTATTGCCAATCCAAGGCTTATGCCTGTTGGAACTACATTATTCTCGGTAAATGGCGTAAGTGACTTTTCTGCAAATTCAGGATTTAAGGCGGTGCCTTTTTCTCTCAGTTTTGTAGCTACACCATTATCATGGATGGAACTATCGATAAGAGCAGGAATTGAAGCACAGCAAAGTTCTGACCTACCGATGTTTTTTGGAG
>CAZUPJ010000250.1:0-2639 GCA_964622185.1 uncultured Treponemataceae bacterium | reverse complement strand
CTCCAAAAGCAATTGAAAGAGCACTTAACACAATACTCATACTAATAGAAATGAGTAAGGTTGAACGAACCCCTTTTTTTACTCTATCAAGTCTTTGTGCCCCTACGTTTTGTCCAACATAGGTTGTCATTGCAACAGAAAAACTCATAATGGGCATAAATACAAATGCATCAATTTTAGCGGCTGCGCTAAAGCCTGCCATAAAATCGGTCCCAAAGCTGTTTACCAATCTTTGAAGCACCATTACGCCCACACTTACAAGTACATTCTGGAGTCCTGCAGGAAGCCCAATTATTAAACTTTTTTTGAGAATTTCAGCACAAAATTCCATTTTCTTAAAGACTATTTTGAACACTGCAATTTTTTTATTGATATAAAAAATACCAAAAATAAATGAAAAACCTTGGGCTATAACGGTTGCAAGTGCTACTCCAAACACTCCCATCCCAAAAACGACTACAAAGAGTAAGTCGAGCACAATATTTATCACTGTAGAAATTGCCAAAAATAAAAGGGACGATTTCCCGTCTCCAATACCCTGTAATATAGCATTATTCATGCTGTAGCCAAAGGTTGCCAAAGTGCCTAAGAAAACGGTTCTTAAATATGTTTCTGACATTTCAAATACAACACCCGATGGAGTGTTCAAAATTTCCAAAAAGAATGGCGTAAAAATAAAACCAATCAAGCCCATTACGGTACCGCCAATAAACATAAAAATATACATGGTATCGACAGTGCTTTGAATTTTTCCTTTGTTGTTAGCTCCTAAAAACTGTGAAATAAGAATTGTTGCTCCCATGCCCACGCCAGCAAATAGCGAAAAAAGAAAAAACATTACAATAAAGGCATTTCCAACAGAGGCAAGTGCGTCAGGTCCTACAAAATTTCCAACCACTACACTATCAACCACATTGTACATTTGTTGGAGCACATTTCCAAGTAAAAGAGGAATGGTAAATCGAATTATTAACTTTGCAGGACTTCCCTTTGTCATATCAATCATTTTGTTCTGTTCCTAATCTTTTTAATCTTTTATCATCCAAGGTAATTGTTAAGTTTTTTTCGTTTGACGGTAACACGGTTCCTTTTGGTCCATTTTTTGCACGCCTCAAATGCTTAACTTGCGTATAATAAAGGTCTGCCGTTTTTGCCTTTCTTGCTTTTGAATAAAATACCGCCAAGTTCCCAGCATCTAAGAGCACTTCTAAAGGAACAGTTTTTCCCTTTTGGTTTTTTATAAATACATAACCACCAGGGTAATCGCGGGTATGTAGCCACATATCTTGTCCTTTTACATGTCGGCGCAAAAGTTCATCATTTTCGCTTGCAGTTCTTCCAACTAAAACATACCAGCCATTTATAGAAAAACTTAAGCCTGGATGTTTTTTTTCAATTTGCTGTTTAGGTTTTGTTTGCTTTTTTAAAAGTTGTTGTAATCGAATGGGGTTAGGCTCGCGTAATACTTTTTCCCACGTTATGTCAAGGTCGAGTATTTCTTTTTTTAAGCGAGCAATATCGCTCCCAAGTTCGCCAAGCCCCGAAACAGACTTTTTATATTTTGTGTAATAATTTTGAGCATTTTCATTTGCACTTTTCTTAGGATCTATTTCAAGGCTAACTATATTTCCTGTCTCATAATCTTCACATTCAAAAAACCGACTTGTATCATCGTTTGATAATTGCTCAATTAAAAGATGTGCATTGGCTAAAATAAGGTCTCCAAAATGTTTTAGGTTTTCAGAATGTAAAAAATTTTCTTTTTTTTCTTCAAGGCGAGTGAGGGCTGCTGACATTCTCGTTTTTTGCTTTTCGTAAGTCTTTTTTGCTTGCTCTAAAAGCACTTCTTTTGATAGGGTTTGCCCGTACTCTCCATACCAAATATCAATTTTTTCACTATAGGTGAGCTCTTCAAATTTTTTACCGTTTAAGATAGCTTTATTTGTTTCTATTATCTCATCTATTTGAAGCTCAGAAAAATCGCGCACTTCAAAAACTTTATCGCTCTTTTTTTCAAGCACTTCAGGAAGTGCAAAAGCTCCACCCGTTACCTCTCCTCTTTTTGGGCGCCTGTAAAACACATCAAGTATTTTCATGTCTGTATCGGTAACAATTATATTTGCAGAACCGGTCCAAAGTCGAATAAACATGAACAGTCTTTCGCTTTCATTTTTTAAAACTAGTTTGATAATTCTGTCATTGTTGAGTTGCTCACAGCTTTCTATTTTGCAACCCTTTATACGAGACTTTAAAAACTCCATAAAACGTAGCGGTTTATCATTTTTTGGTACTTTTCGTCTCGTTTCATGAATACGACATGTCCCTGCAGCAAGACACACAAAGACAGCACAAGAGGTATATTTGTACGTGTGAAATGCTATTGTATCATAACTTGGCTGTACGATTTGCTGAATAAAGCTTCCCTCTAAGGCAAGTTCTTCAAGTACAACATCAATTTCTTTGTAATTTAAAGACATTAAGTCACTATACATGAAAAAAAAATAAGATACAAGGTCTTGACGATAATGGGGCAATGTGATATTATAATCATCCAGTCTTACGGAATGGCCGAAAGGGGGTGAACACATATGGCACACATCGTTATTGATGATTCTGAAAACCTCGAAAAAGCAATTAAA
>CAZUPJ010000249.1:0-2640 GCA_964622185.1 uncultured Treponemataceae bacterium | reverse complement strand
CAGGAGAGAATGTAGGTGACGATAAAATTGGTGTAAGTGGAACAAGTGCTAAAACACCTACAATTATGATAAGCGTTGTAATAAGCGTAGAAGAAGCAACAGAAAGAGCCGCTAAAATATCACTTTGTTCGCTTCCTGCTTCTACGCCGCTAATTTCAATTGCATTCATAACACACGGTATTTTTAAGTTTGTTAGGTTACCAGTAATAAACGCTGGATAAGAAGCTCTTGAGCCCAAGATAGGAACAAATGTTAAAGTTTCAATAATTCCAATTGGGATGTAGATTATTCCTACACGAAGAATTCCTGCCAATACATAATTTGCATTTGGCATAACTCCTAGATATGCACATACTATTACTGGTACAGAGCAAATGACCATAAGAGAAAGAATTGTCCACAATCGCCCAATTAAATGTGTATTTGTATTATTGCTTTTCATTATAGTCCTCCAAAATTAAGTACGTGAGATATAATTGCTGCAAAAGTCATTCCGACAATCATGCTTAGTGGTAGAGAAAAGCCTTCGAGTGTTTTTATTTTACATTTTTTTACAAGCATATCGCAACAAAGCATTGCTAAAGCAGAGGCTGCCATAACCGCTAGAGAAAGCCAGCCTTCTTTTGCATCCAGTCGCCATGCAATAATGGGAGTGCCTAAAAAAGTTGCAATCATCCCCATAAACATTGAAGCAACTACAAGTTTTCCCCATTTATTGTCTTTTTGCTGCATGGTTTTTATACCACTTGTATATTTTTTTAAGAAAAAGACATTAAAAAGAGGTCCTGAAAGAATACAAACAGTCATAACTGTTGCAATGGAAACAAATACTTCTGGTGTTAAATAGTTTAGTAAAAGAGCTGGGAGGTTAGCAGCACTTGCCGCTGCATCTGCTGCAATTAATTCATATTGTACGGCTCCAATTACTGTAAGCCTAATCCAAGATAGCGGAACACCTAATCCTCCCGACATGGCAACAAGTCCTAAGAGAATTGCAATTGATGGTACTATCGTAAAAATACAACTAGATCGTATAACTAAATGAATAGTCTTTTTATCTATTCCTGCGGCTATTGCTTCTTTATAGGATCGTACTATATAGAATACTGAAAGAAGTGTAATAAAAGCGGCAACAAAACCACCTAAAAGATACATGAAACTTGAATTAGCCAAACTTGACATGTTCATACTCTTACTCCTGATCTTTTAAATATTGTGATACGGTGTTCAGAAAAAAAAGTGCTAAGCTATGGAGCTTTTGCACAAAACTCACCATAAAAAATCATATAAAAATATTCAAAAGAAGTATACCACAAAATGAAATTCAATGATATACTAAAAGCTATAAAAATAGAAAAAAGTTTACTGGAGGTATTATGAAACATTCTATTGCAACAGAAAAGGCGCCAGGAGCTATTGGTCCATATGCTCAAGGAATTTACACATCATCGCTCGTTTTTACATCGGGGCAACTTCCCATCGACCCTGCAACTGGAGCTTTTGCAGGTGAATCCATTCAAGAGCAAACAAGGCAGTCTTTAAAAAATGTTCAAGCAGTGCTTGAAGCTGCAGGTAGCTCACTTGATAGTGTTATAAAATCAACTGTGTTTTTAAGTGATATGAATAATTTTGGTGGCATGAACGAAGTGTATGCAGGTTTTTTTACTGAAGGAAAATTTCCTGCACGTTCTTGTGTTGAAGTTGCTCGTCTTCCTAAAGATGCACTGGTTGAAATTGAAGTAATTGCAACAAAATAACGATTTTGATTTGGGCACACTCTTTTCTGTCTCATCTTTGTCTCGGCATGTTTTTTTGACGGGACAAAGTGGTATTGGAAAAACATATTGTTTGCAACTAATAATCAAGTCGCTCTCGGACAAAGTATGTGTTGGCGGCTTTACTACCTCTTTTGATATTGAGTCTACGACAGAAAAAACCTTATACATTTCTTCTGTGGGGGAAAAAAAGGCTTGCGAAAAAAAAGCTGTGATGCATTGGTTTTCAGGAACAGTAAGTGTTTTTGAAGAGGTTTTTGAACATTATGGTGTAGAATTGTTACAAAAAGCACAGAATTCTAATTTTCTCATCATGGATGAACTGGGGCGTTTTGAAGAAAATTGTGAGCAGTTTAAACGTGAAATATTTAAGTGTCTTGATGGAACAATTCCTATTCTTGGTGTAATTCGCAGCTTAGATTATGTTACGTGGCTTGATGATGTAAAAAATCATCCAAATGTAACAGTACTACATGTTGGCAAGCATGATTTGGATAGAATTACACACAAATTACAAAATTAAAATGATTGGAAGCTTGAAAGCGGAAGACAGGGCATATTTACATTACCCCTAATTTTTGCTATACTTAGAATATAATCCAAAAAAAGAAGAGGATTTCATGTCTAAGCTACATATTCCAAAAAACTATGCACCGTCACTTTCAGCTAAAGAAACAGAACACGCAATTGTTATGATTAAAGATTTCTTTCAATTAGCACTTTCTACTGAACTCAATTTAACACGCGTTACCGCTCCCCTATTTGTGCAAACAGGAACAGGGCTTAATGATGACCTCAACGGAATAGAAAGACCAGTTTCATTTTCAATTAAAGACATGAATGAAACAAAAATGGAAATTGTTCA
>CAZUPJ010000248.1:0-2641 GCA_964622185.1 uncultured Treponemataceae bacterium | reverse complement strand
ATAAGGTAAAAAATAACCTCATCGCTAATTTGTCCAATTTTTGCTTCATGCCCTATACTCACATCATCACAGTGAATGTTTAAAACAGGCACCGTATCACTTCGTGAATTACTGTCGAGCATTAACGATTCACACGACGTTGATGATTTTGATTTAGATGCTTTCGCACTAACGCTGACTTCACTTCTAAAGGTAGAAGCCCCTCCATCCCTCGAAATTGACTTTGCAAAAAGATGCGATGAGGTATTTGGAGCATTATGCACTACCTTTACACCAGTATCCAAGTTTTGCCCATTACTCGCAAAGGTGATGCCTGTATATTCCATGCGAGAGTTTTCACCTTGCAATACGGTCATAGGATAAAGATATGATGTATGAGATCCAAAAGAGCCACTTACCCATTCCATAATACCGTCTTTTTTTATCAATGAGCGTTTTGTATTTAAGTTATACATATTTTTAGACCAGTTTTCTATTGTTGAGTAGCGAAGGCGAGCACCTTCTTCAACAAAGAGTTCAACACAGCCTGCATGTAAGTTTGTAACATTATGTTTTGGAGCAGAACAACCTTCAATAAAGTGTAATGAGGCTCCCTTGTCTACAATGATAAGAGTATGTTCAAATTGTCCAGCCCCTGCAGCATTCAATCTAAAATAAGACTGTAGCGGTACTTCAAGTTGTACTCCAGGTGGTACATACACAAAGCTTCCACCAGACCAAACAGCACCATGAAGAGCTGCAAATTTATGGTCTGTAATAGGTACAAGTTTCATAAAGTGTTCTTTTACCTTGTCGGCATATGGCCCATGAAGTGCACTTTCCATATCGGTGTATACAACGCCTTGTTCTTCAACTTCTTTTTGCACATTATGATATACAACTTCTGAGTCGTACTGAGCACCAACACCTGCAAGACTTGTTCGCTCTGCTTCAGGAATTCCTAAACGCTCAAAAGTATTTTTTATTTCTGATGGAACTTCTTCCCAGTTTTCTTTCATGCTTGTGTCGGGGCGAACATAGGTAACTATATTATCCATATTTAATTTATCTAAAGGAGCACCCCAGTTTGGAAGAGGTGTTTCTAGATATTGTTTAAGCGCTTTTAAACGAAACTCGGTCATCCAATCAGGATCATTTTTTTCTTTTGAAATTTTTCTAACCACTTCTTCAGTTAAACCTGAATCCACTACTAGAGATGGCTTTATATAATCGATAACGTCATACACACTTCTGTCTATGTCGTCAATAAAGGTTTTTTCTGTATCACTCATGTTATGCCTCAGTTGTTTCTCGAGCAGAAAAACCTCTTGTAACAATTTCAAGTCCTAAGTCTTTTGTGCCTGTTTGAATAATTTTTCCATCATCTAAAATATGCACAAAGTCTACAGGAAGCTTTTCAAGAAGTTTTGCATTGTGGGTAATAATGATAATACTGTTTTCTTCTGTATGGTAGGCTTTTATTCCCTCAGATACGTTTTGAATTGCGTCAACATCAAGACCTGAGTCTGTTTCGTCTAAAAGGGCTAGCTTTGGATTAAGCATAAGCATTTGTAAAATCTCTGCTTTCTTTTTTTCACCGCCCGAAAAACCTACATTTAAATCTCTATCTGCGTAGGCTTCATCCATATGAAGAACATCCATCTTTGCTTTTAATGCCTTTCGAAATGAAAAAACATTTTTCATTTCGCCTGTTACAGCGCCTTGTGCAGAACGAATAAAATCGCCAAGAGTTACACCTGGAATTTCTACTGGAGTTTGAAAAGAAAGGAAAATTCCTTTTCGAGCCCTTTCGTCAGCTTTAGCCTTTGTTATGTCATCGCCATTAAAAGTAATTTTTCCAGCAGTTATGTCATAGACAGGATTTCCAACAATGGCAGAAAAAAGGGTCGATTTTCCTCGTCCATTTCTTCCCATTATAACATGTACTTCACCTTTGTTTACGGTTAGATTTAGATTTTGTAATATTTTTTTCTCGGCAATTTCTACGCTGAGATTATTAACAGTAAGTAATTCACTTCTCATGTATATTCCTTCGGCTTTTAAACCATATAATTTGTCTACAATAAATATACCATTATTACTAAAATCTTTCAATAAGATGGGTGATTTTGTTACGGAAACTTTTATTGCAATTCACTCTCCAACGAATAACAATCACAAAGAGGTATGTTATCTCATACCAGTTCCAGTCTACGCCCGTCAATGGTATTCGTGCCACTACCGCTTTGCTGCGAGTAATAAAATTGTACACTTTTCTAAGCTTTAGGCCGTCTTTGCAATGCTTCTTTTAAAGTTTCCATATTTACTGTACCATCATCGTTTAGTATTCCACCTTCTCCATGTAGAGGAGCGTCTCCAAAATCTAAATCAAAGGTTCGCCGGGCAATATGTTCTGTATAGTGTGCATCGGAAGAGGTTGTTAAAGGATAGCCGAGTGTGTCGAGTGGGGTATTTTGCTGTTTTCCGTCTATCCAATTAACTTTAGCAGGCGGAAGTCGAACCACTTCTAAAGCATCCCATTCCCCATCTGGAATAAACCCTAGTTGGCTTGTAAGTGAAAAGGATGCTCTATCAACATGGGCCGGAATAACAAGTCCGCCAAGTTCATGTACCCGTTTTGCTAAACTGTCAATATCAAGAT
>CAZUPJ010000247.1:0-2653 GCA_964622185.1 uncultured Treponemataceae bacterium | reverse complement strand
GGACCCCAAGTCCCCCAGACTTGTACGCTAACCAACTGCGCTATTGCCCGAAAAACATATTTTATCAAAATTTTTTAATGCTGTCAATTAATCAATTATCTTAAAAATGAGCAGTGCTTTGAAAACGATATCTCTTATTATCATGCCATTGTTTTACTTTCAGCAAGGTTATCTAAAAATTTTGCCATTATAATAAATGCTTGTTCAGATAAACTTACAGCATTGTCATGCTCTGTATGCATCATTCTCCACGTTTTGGGCAGTTTTTCGCTCATCAACAGAGCTTCCGCTGGGTCTATATTTGCTGCACGCAGTGCCGCTAAAGACTGAGAAGATGTTCGAGCATCTAACGTTAAAAAACCTGCTCCATGTGCACTCACACCTTTTGACATTACCGAACTACTAAGATTTTTATCTTTTTGTAAGTTTCTCATATATAAAGACGCTTCGTCGGAAGGTAGTACAGTGAGGGCTACTGCAGGTATACCATTTGCGATAAATCCTGCATTGTCACTATATGGTACGGGAATTGTTATCCATTTCCCTGGAGATGACTCGCGTGCAAGTTTACATGTTTTTTCAAACAACATATCAAACTTTTTAGTAAAACTTAATGGAGCTTTACTTGAACGGCCAGCATTAGAAACAGCAAGCGTATCGCCTCTCCCACATCCATCAAGCACATAAACATCATCATTTTCTAATCTCATTTTCTTAAAAAGACTTGCAAGTGCAAAAGATCCTTGAGATTGTGCACTTCCAAGTTCTTCCCCATCTGTTAGGAAAACACGTACATTAAAAGGTTTTCCAGTATGCATATTATTAGCATTTAGCAATCTTTTAACCCAAAGCAAAATTTGAAAAACCGCTGCGGAATTATCATTTGCACCTGGCGTAATGTATTCATTATTAGAGCCAACAGCTCTGTCGTAATGAGCAATAACAGTTTTCATTTTAAATGTTGGATTATATATTTGCTGTGGAAGCTGTATGTATATATGCTTACATTCATCAAGTGATATAACAGAAAAAGGAATGTTATGGTTATTAAAATATTCTTGTAAAAATAGAAATCGGTCGCAATTGGGTGCAACAAATTCTTCAAAATATTCAGGCAAAAAGTTCATAATCTTACTATCGGCAAAAAAAATCATTTTATACACAATGCTTTCACATTATTATTAACATTGCATAAAAAAAAGCCATCAACATAATCGATGGCTTTTTGTAATCAATTTTTATGTAAAAATTAATAATCTCTTTCGCGGTTAAAATCTCTTCGAGGAGGTCTTGCTGTTCTAGGTCTGTCCTCAGCTACATTTACACGAATTTTTCTTCCGTCAATCTCTGTTCCATCAAGAGTTGTCATTGCGGCATCAGCACAAGATTGTTCTGCCATCTCAACAAAACCAAAGCCTTTTGAGCGTTGTGTTTCACGATCCCTAATTACGATAGCTGATACTACCTCTCCGTACTGAGAAAAAGCTGCGCTTAATCCCTCTTCGCTCGTTCCGTAAGCTAAATTGCCAACATAAAGTTTTTGAGCCATTTCTAAATTACCTCTCCTACAAAGTTTTGTGTACTTTTGATATTAAATGTATCAATAATTTTTTGTACATCAAAACCGTTATTACGTTACTTTTTTACTTGAATGAAATCAGAACAGATAAATCGGAAGAAGGTTAAAAACAATCAAGGCAAAAGCAGTATTGAAAGATAAAGTCTTCAGACAAAATATTCAGACGGCATTACATTTTAAGAAACGTGTCTACAAGTAGTATGGGGGCATTTGCACATTTTGTCAAGTAAAAAGTATACAAATTCGCAATTATTTTATAATAAACACTGCTTTTTTGACAAAATTGTGTAGAGCTACTTAAAAAGAAGTCTCAAAAGCTACTCTTTACAGAACAGCTCTTAAGAGAAAATCTAATACTGCTTATTCTATAATAATTGTTTTTGGTGTTAGCCTAAAATCTATTTCGTATGGTACCTTGTCTTGATACTCAAACTCTTTTACCATTTCAGGTGAATAAGGGATTCCTGTAACATCTGCATGTTTTAATGCCTGATATGAAAAATAGAAGTCAATTAAGCCACGTTCTCCCTCTCGAACTATTGCAAATTCTCTTGAATAAATGCTATCTAAAAATTCTAATTTTTCAAGAGCAACGCCTACTTCTATCATCAAAAGACAAACTCTTTCACCATTTTTAATAACTTCTGGAAGATCACAATAAAAATTCCATGCTTTACTAAAATGTTTTGTAGTAGTAAGTGCAAGTATATACTCTTCTGCATATTCGCGTGTTACATTTATCCCTAAAAGTTCGATTGCTTTATCAAAGTATTCCAAAGCTTCTTTTTCATCTTTATCTTTGGTAAGAATATATAGATTTCGATATGCGAATGGGTTTTCAATTAGTTCAAGTGACTTTTTAAAACACAACACAGCTTTTTCATCTATCGAGTTTTCAATGTACATTACTCCCAAAAGATTAAAAGCGGTATAACTTTGTTTTTTACACGCTTCAATAAGATCCCTTTCAAAGCGCATGTCGGTCATATACGAAGAAGGAAGTTCATTTACATCAATATCATGCATAGTTTTGTTTTGGATAAGGTTCAACCATACCAATTCTTTTTCACCTAT
>CAZUPJ010000246.1:0-2658 GCA_964622185.1 uncultured Treponemataceae bacterium | reverse complement strand
CAGGAGGTTCAAAAGAATCATCTGATGCAGTAAAAATGGGGTTTCTCATTCGTAATTTGAATGAAACATTCGTGCGTGACTATGCAGACAACCTAGAAAAAAATGCAGAAGCTGCAGGTATTGATTACACATTGCTTGATGGTAACAGTGATGTTGCAACTCAGCTTGATCAATTAAACACATTGTTAAGCCAAGGTTACAAATACTTTGTTATTATCCCTCAAGATCCTAACGCAACAGAACAAATGGCAGAAGCTATTAAAGCACGTGGTGGAGCAGCAGCATTCTCAAACATTGCTCCTACTGTAGATGCTCTTAAAGTAGGACCTACTTTCTATTTCGCATCTTCACCTGAAACAATTGCAGGTAACATTCAAGCAGATATTTTGGCTGACTATTTTGATATGTATCCTTCAAAAGCACCTGGAAAAGTTGCAAACGTTTTATACTTAAACGGTCAACTTGGACACCCAGCTCAAATTGCTCGACGCAATGGTTTTGTTGAAGGAATGGAAGCTTTAGGTTATACAGTAAACTTTGTTGCTGAAGATACAGCTAACTGGGGTGCAGCAGAAGCACAACAAAAACTCGATGCATGGCAAGCAGCATATGCAGGCGAATTCAATGCAGTTATTGGACAAAATGATGATATGGCACTTGGTGCAATTGAATCACTTCTTTCGAGACAATTCGTAGACAATCCTTCAGATCTCACAGCAGATGTTGATGGCGACGGTACAGTATTGAAAGTTCCTGTACTCGGTATTGATAAAACTGCAACTGGGTATGCTTCAGTACAAAAGAAACAAATGTTAGCAACTGTTCTTCAAGACTCAGTTGGACAATCTGACACAGCTTTCGAATTAGTATATGCAGTAGCTATGAATGACGGAACTCTTCCTTCAGGATTCACAACAAAAGCTGGAATTAAAGCTGCAACAGCAACTCAAAATGAAACACCACTTAACGACGCTGCAGTACTTGCACAATGTTTTGTTGTTCCATTTGCTCCAGTAACAGAGTAATTGATAACATTTATTACGGCAGAGTTTTTCTCTTCCGTAATAATGCATCTCGCTAAGTGCGAGGTGCGTTCTGAAAAGTCATATTTTTCAGAAGTATATGTAACATATTTTTTTTGCGAAAGCAGGTTTTTTATGAATAGTAAATACATCCTTCAAATGGAAGGCATGACAAAACAGTTTCCCGGTGTACTTGCATTGGATGCTGTTTCACTTTATATCCGCCCAGGAAGTGTTCACGCATTAATGGGTGAAAATGGGGCTGGAAAATCAACATTAATGAAATGCCTTTTTGGGATGTATCATCCTGATGCAGGTACCATTACATTTAAAGATAAAGAAGTAAAACTTCATGATGCAAAAGATGCAATTGATGTTGGTATTACGATGATACATCAAGAGTTATCAAATGTTCCTGAAAGAACGGTTGCACAAAATATTTGGCTTGGTCGTGAACCACTTGTAACAGGTACTCGTTTTGTGAACGAAAAGAAAATGTATGACGATACAGCAAAGCTTCTAAAAGATTTAAATATGGACATCAATCCCAATACACGGATGAGTTCCCTATCAATTTCTATGCAACAAGGTTGTGAAATTGCAAAGGCTGTTTCTCACGGTGCATCTCTCGTTGTTATGGATGAACCAACTTCTTCTTTGTCAGATAGAGAAGTAGATCAATTATTTAAGATAATAAACGAACTTCGTTCAAACGGAGTAGCGGTAATTTATATATCACACAGAATGGATGAAATATTCCAGATTGCAGATGAAGTTTCAGTTATGCGTGATGGTAAAATGATTATGACAAAGTCAATTTTATCTGCCATTATCGACAAAGAAAAAACAATGGATGAAATTATTTCTGCAATGGTTGGACGCTCTCTTGACCAACGTTTCCCTGATGTAGAAGACAACCCAGGTGAAGTTGTGTTAGAAGTAAACAATTTGTCTTCAGTAAACGAAAAATCATTTCAAGATATTTCTATAGATTTGCGAAAATCTGAAATATTAGGTATTGGGGGGCTTGTTGGAGCTCAACGCTCTGAATTTGTTGAAGCAATTTTTGGGTTGCGACACACTATTCACGGTGGGATTAAAATTAATGGGAAAGAAGTTAAAATTAAATCCTCTAGGGATGCTATTGAACATGGTATTGGACTTATTACAGAGGACAGAAGAGGCACAGGTATTTTTCCTCTGTTATCAATAACTGAAAATACTTTCATGGCGTCTTTAAAAAACTTCTTAACAAAAATAGGGCTTATTAAACATCAAGCGGTTACAGTAAAAGCAACTGATCTTAACAAGTTGTTAAAAACAAAAACACCTACTATGAACACAAAAATTCAAAACCTTTCTGGTGGGAATCAACAAAAAGTTCTAATAAGTAGATGGCTTATGACATTACCCGAAATTCTTATTATGGACGAACCAACCCGTGGTATTGATGTTGGTGCAAAATTTGAAATTTATACTATTATGGCAGACTTAGTAAAACAAGGTAAGTCAATTATAATGGTATCGTCAGAAATGCCTGAGCTATTAGGTATGTCTCATCGAGTCGCAGTTCTTTGTAACGGACGCTTAACTGGCGTTTTAGATAAAAAAGAAGCAACACAAGAAGCTGTAATGC
>CAZUPJ010000245.1:0-2661 GCA_964622185.1 uncultured Treponemataceae bacterium | reverse complement strand
TTAGCGATTATTCAGCAGAAGAAATTGAGCGAAAAATTTCAATTCATTCATCACTATCACATCTTACTTGGAAAGACATTAATGTAAACATTTGGGATACCCCCGGTTCTTCAGACTTTGTTGGTGAAGTTATTGCTGCTTTCCGTTCAACAGAAAGTGTACTAATGCTTGTAGACGGACGCTCTGGCGCACAAATTGAGACCATTAAATTGTGGCGTGACTTAGACAGAAGAAACAAACCTCGTATTGTATATATAAACCACTTAGAAGATGAGAGAACAGATTACGCAAGCGTTGTAAAAGACATACACGATAAATTTAGTGTAGAAGTTTGCCCTGTAACTATTCCTATGGGAAACGGAGCAGATTTTAAGGGTATAATTGATGTAATAAAGGGAAAAGCCTTTTTTATTCCTGCAGATGGGCAAGCTGAAAAAGAAGCTGATATTCCTTCAGAATACATGGATGCCTATGAAAATGCACGCGGCGTTTTAGCAGGAGCTGCTGCAGAAGGTGACGACGATCTTCTCATTAAGTTTATTGACGAAGGAGAATTAACTGGAGAAGAGATTGAAAGAGGTCTTATAATAGCCCTTGAAAATAACCGAGTTGTTCCTGCCTTTGCAGGATGCACGATAAAAAAATGCGGTCTTGCTTCTCTCCTTGATTTTATCGTTGAAACAGTACCAGACCCAGCACACGCACTTGAAACTACAACTACTAAAGAAGGCGAAACATCTGCCGTTAAAATTTCTTCAGATGGTGACATGAGTGCATTGATAATTAAAACGGCAAATGACCAATTCTCAGGAAAGCTATCATACGTAAAAGTTATTACTGGAACTTTAAAAGCTGATCAAGAAGTTCATAATATAACCGAAGAGAGAAAGGAAAAACTAGGCAAGCTCTATCGTTGCGTAGGTAAAAAATTAGAAGAAGTTAAAGAACTTGTTGCAGGCGATATTGGTATACTTGCAAAATTAAGTGTTGCAAAAACGAGTGATACATTATCTTCAAATGCAAGCACATTGCCCTTTGTACGTCTCAGGCATCCAAACCCTGTTTATTCAATGGCAGTTTCTGCAGAAAACAAAAAAGACGAAGACAAGATGGGCGAACTACTCGCCAAAGTTGCAGAAGAAGACAGAACGCTACAATTTAAATATAACGTTGAAACAAAGCAAAATGTTGTTTCTGGAATGGGCGAACTTCATATAGGTATTATTTTAAACAAGATTATGACCCAGGCAAAAATTACCATTAACACGGCTATACCGAGAGTTGCATACCGTGAAACTGTACAACGAAAAGCACAAGCAGAGTACACCCACAAAAAGCAATCTGGTGGGCACGGTCAATACGGTCGTGTAGTTCTTTCAATTGATAGGTTAGAACGAGGTGAAGGATACAAATTTACAAATGCCGTATTTGGTGGGGCAATTTCTAAAAACTACATACCAGGCGTTGAAAAAGGTGTAAAAGAAGCTATGGAACATGGCGTACTTGCAGGCTATCCTGTAGTAGATGTAGCAACAACCGTACTGGATGGTAAAGAACACCCTGTAGACTCATCAGAAATGGCATTTAAGCTCGCTGCCAGAAATGCATTTAAAGATGCAATGGCAGCGGCAGGTCCTATACTTTTAGAGCCAATTATGGATGTTACCGTTTGGGTAGAATCAAAATATCTTGGAGACATTATGTCTGATATGTCTAGTAAACGTGGACGTATTTTAGGACAAAACCCACTTGGTGGTGGCATTGAAGAAATTAGGGCACAAGCCCCGCAAGCAGAGCTCTTAAAATATGCAATTGACCTTCGTTCAATGACAAGTGGAACTGGAAGTTTTGAAACATCTTTCGATCACTATGACCCAATAAGTGGAAAAATTGCAGACGATGTAATTGCAAGTGCAAAAGAGTTTATTACAGTTTCACATTCTGATGAGTAATACGTAAAATGTAGCATCCCTGCTACTTTTTATTATCAAGGTTTTTTATAAAATTAAAGGGGATTTTGGGTAGCAACACAAGTGTTGCTACCCTTTTTTATTTCAAATTATCGCTTTAAAATAAAATATTTTTCAAAAAAATAGCACCCTCCGTGTTGAAGGATGCTACATTGCAGAAAGAAAATCTTCTTGCATATGCTAAAAGTTTCATTATTAATTGAAAATTATTGCCCCTATCCTATTTTCATTATTGAAAGAGGTTTATCACCAGCTGGTAAAACTTGAATATCTTCATCATAGCGAATCATTATACAATCTTCTGCCTTTACATCAATTGTTTCGCTCGTGGACGAAACAAGCTTTCCTTCACCAGAAGTTATAACTAAGCTTACCCATCCAGTTCGAGATGCCGGCGTATCAAAGGCAGGAAGATTTTGGTTATTTGCTGTAGGTAAAGGGTTTGGGACTGCTTCCTTAGCAAAGCAAATACGCCCTGGGTGAGAATAATCAAGTTTTTCTAATGTAAAATAATTACACTCGTATCGCCCTGTAAAGCTTTTTACCAAATCACCTGGCAAAGGTTTTATTACGTCTAGTGATTTTTCAACATGTATTTCTCGCTCGCTTCCCCAATCATATAAACGATAGGTTATGTCGCTCGATTGTTGAATCTCTAGAATTCGTAAGCCGCCTTCAATAGCATGCACTG
>CAZUPJ010000244.1:0-2662 GCA_964622185.1 uncultured Treponemataceae bacterium | reverse complement strand
AGAAACTATTCACGGCGTTTTTGAAACTTTTAAGTCACACCGTGAATAGCAACAAATTGGCACTTAAATTCAAGACCCATAGAGTGTATAATTAAATCGCAAAAGCACAGGACAATGTGCAATTGATAATACTTTATCCCAGCCCGTAGTGGTTTATTATAAACCACTACGGATTCTGAATAATATTGCCCGATAAAATTGACAAAAAAAAATCCCTTTTAAAATCAAGGGATTTTTCCATTACATATTTGGAATTAAAAATTAGGAACTTGAAATTATTATTTTATTCCAAATTCCAATTTCCGCGTGCTGGGTAATAACCCCAAAGTCCATTGTTTCGAGTATTATATTGCTCTATCGCACCTGCATAAATTGCATCATTATCAACAGAACCAAAGAATGCAACTTCCGTAATTTCTTTTTCTCCTGTAGTTGCTTCTGCATTAGAGCCAAGGTTAGTTACTGAACTTGGAGTTCCGCCAACTGCATTAAGCATTATTTGCTGCAACCCTAATGAAGTACCAACATACAGTTTATCAGTCGCATATTCCATTACAGTTGCATCCGTTACGCCTACAGCCGAATCGATCCAGTCAACATTATTTGAGGAAGTTTTAACATTTCCATCAATAACGGAATAGAGAGTATCTGTACCATTTGAACAAAACGAACGTGTACTTGAAAAACAATCTTTTCCTCCAAGGTTTGCAGCAGCAATTATTGAAGAAGCATTTGTCGGCTGAGTTGTTAAATCTGTTGCAGACGTTCCATTTAATTTTTTTACGGTTGAGTCGATTCTAACATAAGCGGCACGATTGGTTGTATTATCAGATTCTCCAACAACACCATTGTCAAAAAGAGCAATTGCATTTACATAAACTGCTCCTTCTTCTGTAACAATATCTTTACTCACACCAGAAATTTTCTGCCAGTCTCCATTCCCATTTACAAGCACATAAACTTGATATGTATGTGCATAACCTTCGTCATCTGTCTGATTTGCAGTAAGTGCATACAAATTCACTTCGTCTGAAGCAAGGGCTACAACTCCTCCAGGAGCGGTAATTTGTACCCATCCACGAACAGTTCCTACTGGTTTTTTATATACATTTCCATTTTGTGTATACAAATCACCTTTTAGCTTTACAATTGAATTAGCATTTCCAATTACATTTGGTTCTTCAAGTTCGATTTCCTGTGTAATTGCGTAAAACATGGGTTCTTGAGAACAAGATAATAGTAATAATAAAAAAGGTATAAATTTCAAAAATTTTGTCATTATGTATTCCTAGTCTTAAAAGTGATAACGAACAGAAAGTCCGACGTCGTGAATAAGTCCTGTATAATTGTACTCGGTATTTTTATACCATTGTGGTAAAACATATAAACCTGTATGAATACCGAATGACCAATCAGGGTTAAATCTATAATATCCTGCAACTTCTGGGCGAATAGCTAGACCAAAATACATTCTATCAAGATAGTTTTGAAAAGCACCACCTATTTCTAATAAAACAGGTATTTCCCATTTTCCAATCTCAAATTGATACGTAGTTGTAAACATTATAGGGACAAAGTAAAACACGTTTTCGCCTATAGTTGTTGTATATGCAAAACTTACATTTCCTCCAAGTGTTAATTCGTTTGTAAGAAAATGATGATACCCAAGTGAACCTGAACCACCTAGTTTTAAATTTTTAAACGGTCTATAAGGAATATCAAGATTAAGTTTTAATGCAATGTATTGGTCTCCCGACTGATTCATTTCATACACAATTTCTTTTTCTACCTCAGGCTCTTCTGCTTCTTGTGCAACAAGAGAATAGGGAAAAACAAAAAAAAGTAGGACAAATATCATAAAAATATGTTTCATATTATCTCCATTTTTTGTATAATAGCACTAATATCATGTAACAATAATTAGTACTAAATGAGTGTATCATATTATTACTACATTGTCCATATCGAAAAATTAAGGAAGTACCATGGCAGCAAAGATTATTGATGGTTTTGAAATAGCCCGAAAAGTTAGAAGCGACGTAGCAAAAGAAGTTGAAATTATAAAACAAAAAGGAATAGAACCATGCTTGGCTGTTGTATTAGTTGGCGAAAATCCTGCAAGCGTTTCTTATGTTACGGCAAAAGAAAAAGCCTTAAAAGAAGCTGGCATAAACGACAAGGCAATATATGTTCCTGAGAAAACAACAGAAATAGAACTTTTAAGCATTATTGATGACTTAAACAAAGATGAAAAAGTTCACGGAATACTAGTGCAACTGCCACTTCCAAAACACATCGACGAACAAAAAGTAATTGAAGCAATAGATCCCAAAAAAGATGTAGACGGCTTTCACCCTGTAAGTGCTGGAAACCTACTCATTGGGAGAAATGGATTTTTACCCTGTACACCAAACGGAGTTCTTCGATTACTAAATGAAATGAATATAGAAACAAACGGTAAGCACGTTGTGATTGTTGGACGCTCAAATATAGTAGGTAAACCACTCGCACTTCTCATGGCAAGAAGAGAAACCAACGCAACGGTAACCATTTGCCATACAGGTACCAAGGATTTAAAAAGTATTACAACACAAGCAGATATTTTGGTTGCAGCAGTGGGAAGTCCAAAAATGATAAGTGCAGATATGATAAAAAAAGATGC
>CAZUPJ010000243.1:0-2685 GCA_964622185.1 uncultured Treponemataceae bacterium | reverse complement strand
TCAATGAGTTTTACACAAAAAATGGAATTCAAAAAAGACTTTTTAACAAATGCATTTAATCAAGTAAAAGAACTTGAGGAGAAAAATTTTAAATGATTGGGGAATTATTATCTGCAACAAGAATTCTAGAATTTGATTCTATCAATGCTGAAGACATGGCAAAAATTTGTCGTTTTACAGCTGGAAAAAGTGAAGGTTTGAGGGTAGCGTTTGTTGTAGATCAACGGCCATTTCCCTTGAGAGATAATCTTATTCAAAACTTTTCAAAAATATATGACACTCTCATATTTGACAAGGTTTTTCCAGATCCTAAAACGAAAGATATTAATGAGATGTATGTATCTTTGTCTTCTTCAGGGAATGTTGATGTAATTGTTGGAATTGGAGGAGGTAGTACCTTAGATAGTGCAAAAGCTCTTGCCCTCCTTGTTGCTCATGCTGATGCCGAAAATAAAGACTTGTCTTTAGATGACTTTCTTGGATCCGATGCAAAGAGAAAAATTGAAAAGAAAAGTATTCCTCTCATTCTTATTCCAACAACAGCGGGAACAGGTTCTGAGGTAACAAAAGTTGGTGTATATACTTCAGAAACGGGAAGAAAATATACACTTGGCTCGCCGTTACTTCAAGCACATGTTGCAATCCTTTCAGCGTCGTTTACCGCAGAATTGCCTGCATCTCTTACCGCGTCAACTGGTTTTGATGCATTATCTCATGCCTTGGAATCTATTTGGAATAAAAATGCAACCGCACAAACTATTGAAGCAGCACAAGATGCAGCGATAATGATATTAAAAGTATTTGAACAAGCATACGACTTTTCATTAGAGGTACAAGAATTATCTAGTAAGAGTACTGAGGAAGTGCAAAAAATGGCTTTTTCAAATGAATCTCTTTTGTTGCGAATGCACATGCTCAAAGCAGCCGCGTTGGCAGGAATCGCCTTTAGTATTACGGGGACAGCTTCCGTTCATGCGTTGAGCTTTATTTTATCTGAAGAATGGCATATCCCACACGGCACAGCCTGTGCCTTTACTCTAGACGATGTATTTAGAATGAATTGTGCTGATGCAGAAATAGCCATGAGACTTTTACCCATTGCACAAGCAGTATATGGAGAAAGCGGAACAGTTGAATATTTGCTTACGGAAATAATCAGGTTAAAAAAGAAAATGTTGCAGCCTTCAAAATTTTCAGATATCGATGTTTCTCTAACTTGCGATGAAATTCGGGAGAAATTTGAACGATCATTTACAGATCCCAAAATGCTCAATAACAAACCACCTGCAGAAAAAGAAATTATTTTTAAAATGCTTGAGGGAAAAATGGCATGACAATCCTATTAACGGGTATTATAATTTTTGTCTCTCGCGCACTTGAGGCAATTACAGGGTTTGGGGGCACCGTTTTGGCACTGCCATTCATTGTAATGCTTTTAGGTGTACAAGAAGGTGTTATGATGTTAACAATTATTACATGGTTGTTTTCATTGTATGTGGTAGGCACAAAGTTCCGAGATATTGACCTAAAGCAATATTTGATAATAGCTAGTTTACTGCTTTTAGGTCTTCCTATAGGTATGTATTTATTTAGGTTAGGCAATGTAGATATTTTAAAGAAAATTCTTGCAGTTATTATTACGTTTAGTGCTGGCTGGCAATTATTACAGATTTTTAACAGAAAAAACAAAGAATGCACAGAAGACAAAAAAATAAATAAGTGGTACTATGGTCTATTATTTGTTGGTGGAATAGTGCATGGAATGTTCTCATGTGGAGGGACTTTAGCGGTATATTACACTTCAAAGGCTATACCCGACAAAGGAAAATTTCGTGCAACATTATGTCTTTTGTGGACTACACTTAATTCAGTGCTTATCGTTGGTTATTTTTTTGATGAAACATTAAGGGGGAGACTACCAACGGTTGGGATTCAAACTTTGTGGTCTTTACCTTTTTTAGTTGTAGGAATCATATGTGGTGAATTAATTCATAAAAGGATTAATGCTAAAGTTTTTAGCATAATAGTGTTTGCTATGTTGTTAATAATAGGCATTTTTATGCTAGTATTTTGAAAAGGAGCTTATGAATATGAATGTACTAGAAATAGGTGATAACAAATTCTTAAAATATGGAAGAGTTTACACAGATTTTAATATTGATGAAGTTATGGAAGCGGGAAAAAAGACCTCCATTCCAGAGGAAGGTAATGTATACATAGCCGCTGATAGTACACTTGAAAATTGTTTAGTTATGAAGGAAATTAGGAGCACGATTTTTGGGGAAATGCCTATTCAAGTAGGATTTTGTAATGGACACAATTCAAAAATGAATGCAATGGAATATCATAAATCGCCTGAAGTTTGTATTGCCGTTACCGATATTATTCTTATTCTTGGAAGCTATTCTGATATTCAGTTTTTGGATGATACTACTAACAAAAAGCCACAGTGGAACTCCTCGCTTGTTGACGTATTTTTTGTACCGAAGGGTACGTGCTTCGAATTATTTCCAAATGTTTTACACTTTTCACCTTGTCGCACAAAAGATGCACCTTTTCAAAGTATAATAATATTACCAAAAGATACAAACACACCTTTGGAAAAAGCGATAGATAAAGATAGTGTAGGAGAGCAAAGACTTCTCTTTATGAAAAACAAATGGCTTATTGCACATGAAGAAAGAA
>CAZUPJ010000242.1:0-2693 GCA_964622185.1 uncultured Treponemataceae bacterium | reverse complement strand
ATACTTGCACAAATATATGAAAACAACGGCGAACTCGTTTTTTCACTCATAACAAATAAAGATATTTCGAATCATATTGACCTTAACGTATTTCAAAAAAAGGCACATAACTTATATGGTAACCTCATAACAAAGCCATGGGATAACACCACAGCCTTTCTCTTATCTTTTAATATCGACGGAGAGACTGTATGATAACTTTTTATTTTTTAAACGATACACTACTCTATTTTTTATTAGTCCCTTTATTAATTCTTGTATTTTTACAAACTGCTTTTGTGGCTCTTTCCATTATAAATTATTCTCAAAATAAATTGTTACCCCTTTTTTTAGAAATAGTACTCTTACTGTATATAGCTATACTGGCAAGTGTACCTGCAATTGTAGCAACGAACCGTATGTATGGCGTTATAGATACAAGCAACTACACACCTCTATTTTACGCAATTGCTATACCACTCATTATTCTTTACATAACACAAAGGAAAAAAAGTAATATAATAATTGTGCTTGCTCTTATATTCACCCTACCCATTATTTCTCAAATTCATTACAATCTGTACAATATTTGTTTTTTTCTGTCGTTATTGCTGTTCTTCCCTAGAACAATACAATCAATTAAACACAGCTTTTATGAGTATAAAGATGAAATAACCACATTCTCTGTACGAGAAAGTCTTAATAACGTTCAAGTTGGAATAATGTTTTACGATACAGCAGGATATATTTATCTTTCTAACAACAAGATGCATGAAGTTATGATTCGTTTTTTTAAAGAAGACATAAAAAATGGAAATGACTTGTGGAAAAAAATACTTCAAATGCAAATTCCTCACGCGGAGCGATATGAAATAGATACAGATGTTGTATTTCGCACCGAACAAGATGCTTGGAGATTCTCAAAAAGAGTCTTTATTATGGATAAAAGAGAATATATAGAGTTAATAGCAACCGATGTAACAAAAATCGATAAAAATTTTAAAGAATTAGAAACCCTTGAAAAAAATCTTTTACTACAATCAAAAGAAATTCAAAAACTCGTTTTCAACATGGTTACTCTTAGCCAAGAACAAGAATACGCTAGACTCCGTTTTGAAGTTCACGATGTTATGGGACAAAGACTAAGTGCACTACAGCGAATGGTTCAAGCTAAAGAGTACTCCACATATAAAAATGCAGTTACCTTATTGAAAAATATTCAAAACGACATAAAAAAAGAACATAAAACTTCTGTAAAACAAAGTTTTCAGGAATTAAAAACATATTTTAATAATATTGGCATAGCTATAAAGAAAGAAGGATCCTTTCCCGAAAAAAAAGAAATTGCTCACCTATTTATTGCAATTATCCGTGAGGCAACCACAAATGCAGCCCGCCATGCACAATCAAACACTGTCACGGTTACTATGACACACACAGATGGAGTTTGGAGCATGGACATTACCAACGATGGAATTAAGCCTCAAAAAGAAATTATAGATGGCGGCGGATTATCGGGCATGAAAAAAAGAGTTGAAAATGTTGGCGGAAAAATATATATTATATACGAACCAATATTTTGTATATCAGTTCAGGTACAAAAGAGTGATAAAAAAAATGATTAGAGTATTACTTATCGATGACCATCAATTAATTACAGACTCAATAAAAAATGCAATTAAATGCAAAGCCGACATTCAAGTAGTTGGAACAATTAAAGATGCATCACTTGGTTTAAAGTTATGCACAGAACTTACGCCGGATATAATAATTACAGATGTATGTACAGATAACGGCTCTAGCGGAATAGTAGCAACACAGGAAATAAAAAAAGCATTTCCACCTATAAAAATAATTGTTATGTCAGGCTTTGAAGAAGTATCGTATATTCCAAGTGCTATTGAAGCTGGTGCAGATGCTTTTATTTCAAAAAGCCGCCCATTAAATGATTTTGTTGATATGATTTATAACGTTATGCAGGGAGAAAAACATTTTCCAAGTCCAATACAAATTCCAACGGCAAGCGGGCATGCTCCATTTTCAACGAGAGAACTAGAAGTATTAACACTCTTATGCAAGTCTTATAAGAGGGAAGAAATCGCACAAGAACTTTGCATTTCGGTTGGCACGGTCAAACGCCACATTGAAAATATGCTAGAAAAATCAGGTTGCACCAGTGCGATGGAACTAGCTGTACACGTAACAAGCAATGGGTGGATTACAACAAAACAGACATAATTTTTACACAAAACACTTATTATGTGGTACTATAAATATAGCATATAGGAGAATTTATGGACTTTATTTTACCACTAAATATGGCGTGGATATGGTTGTCACTTGCAATAGTATTTATCATTATTGAAGCTCTTACATTTTCGGTAATTACCGTTTGGTTTGCCGTTGGCTCTTTTATTATGGTATTTTTATCTTTTTTACAAATCCCATTTACTTTACAAATACTCATTTTTTTAGCTATTTCAATTGTATTACTTATATTAACTCGCCCACTTGTTTTAAAACGTCTTGAGACAAAAAAACAAAAAACAAATGTTGATAGCTTGACAGGCATGACAGCCCTTGTTACAAAAGATATTTTACCTTTTGATAAGGGTGAAATAAAAGTTAATGGTGTTTTTTGGACTGCAAAAGCAGAAAGTAATGAAACAATTGAAAAAGAAGCGGAATGTGTTATACTTCGAATTGAAGGTGTA
>CAZUPJ010000241.1:0-2713 GCA_964622185.1 uncultured Treponemataceae bacterium | reverse complement strand
AAACCAATTGGTAAGTTTATGACTAAAGAAGAAGCCGATAAACTCATTAAAGAAGGTTACACTGTTGTTGAAGACTCTGGTCGTGGATGGCGGCGTACTGTTGCTTCTCCAAAACCTCTCGATATTGTAGAAATTGATGCAATAAAAGTATTGCTTGATGCAGGACAAATTGCAGTTGCGTCTGGCGGTGGTGGTATTCCTGTTTCAAAAAACGGAAATCATTTAAAAGGGAAGGGTGCGGTAATAGATAAAGATTTTGCTAGTGCAAAAATGGCAGAGCTTTTAGATGCCGATTATCTTATTATTCTTACAGCAGTAGAAAAAGTATGTATAAACTTTGGAAAGCCAAATCAAGAAACCTTGGATAACCTAACTATGGAAAAAGCTCAACAGTATGTTGATGAAGGTCATTTTGCTCCAGGCAGTATGCTTCCAAAGGTGCAGGCAGGAATGCTTTTTGCTTCTTCTAAAAAAGGAAGGCGAACACTTATCACATTGCTTGAAAAAGCACGCGACGGAATTGCTGGCAAAACTGGAACTGTTATAGAAGGGTAATTGCTAAAAAAAGTCTCCGTACTGGAGACTTTTTTGCTATTAGACTTGTTCTAAAGCTTTTGCAAGCTGATCAGGACACGATGTAGGTTTTGCACCACAAGTGAGACCTTTTAGCTTTTCAATTACGTCCTTAGCTTCCATACCGCTTACAAGTGTGCTAATGCCCTTTAAGTTTCCAGCACATCCTCCTAAAAACTCAACCGATTTAACCTTTGTGCCATTCATTTCAATCGAAATATTTTGTGAGCACACTCCCGATGTTCTATATTCCATTTTTTCTCCTAGATTTTTTTGTCTACACAGTTATATCGTAAAATGGCTCAATTATCAAGTGGTATAAGACTAATATAGTACAGTATAATCTGCTTTTTTGGGGAGGGTAACATTTCCTGTTATTTTTTCTATTAGCATTTGTTGCACATCTTCTGCAGTTCTAGAAATAGTCTTACAACCTTTAAACATGTCGTAACCGCCTGCTCCACTTGCTCTGTACCCAGTAAGGCCTATTTTGTATACCTTGTTTTCGTCTAAGTCTTTTCCATCTTTTTGAAGTTTTACAACTCTGTTTCCAGTTGCTTTTCTCACATCGAAGGTGTATTCAATGCCATAGTAAAAGTCAAAATTGTAAAGTTCAAGCTTTTGCTTCGTATATTGTGGATTTATTGAAAGTTTGTCATTTTCTAGCACAAAAAAACTTGCAACGTGTTCGAGAGCATCTTTTATAATTTTTGCACTCACTTCAATTGTTGTAATTTCATTTGCAAAAGGGTATGCACTTACAATATCTCGCATTGTTACGGTTGTGCTAAGAGGGTAGGGCTCGTTCATAAGGCTTGTGCAGCAAATATCAACGCCTGTTTTTTCTATTATGATGCTATTACAAAGGTCAGAAAAACGCCACCCATTTTGCATTATTTCTAAAGGATTTGTTTGGTCAATTGCCTGAGATAGTGCTCCAACGGGAATGTCGAGCCATGTTTGTACTCGCTTTTGTATAGCATTATATTTTTTTTCTAGCTCTTTATTTGAATTGGCCGCATTTGCTATAAGATTGTTACTGCTTATTTGCACTTCTTTATTATCAGAAAATAAAATATCAACATTTGCATACCATGTAGCATTACTTGGAACTTGTAATGTGTGTGTGCCAAAAATATTTTTTCCTTGCGCCTGCATATGTTGGTGACCTGTTAGTAATAGATCAAAATCAAGTTCTTTGCAAATTGCAAGACCTATATTTTCGCCTGTTGTGGTAGCTTCGTAAGTATCAAGTTGTTCTACATCATGTTCAAAACCGCCGTGATAAATGCATACAAGTACATCACATTTTTCACTAAGGTTATCATGGGCTTTTTTTATGGAGTCAAAAGCAGGGAGCACTTCTAAATGCTCTAAATTCGCTTTGTCTTCCCATACATTTACATACTCGGTTACAGCTCCAATTAATCCAATTGTTAAACCATTTTCTAACGTTTCTATATGGTAAGGTAAAAAATCTATTTCACCTTTTTTATCAATAAGATTACAACAGAGAACCTTTGCCTGTATGCCGTTTACATAATTTTTAAGTGTATTGTAGCCAAAGTTAAAGTCATGATTTCCAAGAGATGCAAAGTTATAGCCCATATCGTTTATAATATTGGAAACTTCGCCATAGCCCTCATCACTTTTTTGTAAGTATTGCAAAAATGGGCTTCCTTGAATCATGTCGCCACCATCAATAAGAAGGGTATTTTCTTTACACGAATTAATTTCATTTGCTATGGCAAAAAGCCCCTGGTTGCTTGGCTCCACTTGCTTATAATTTGTGGAGAAAAAGTATCCATGTACGTCGGTTGTAAAATATATTTTTGCACTTTTTGCCATGTATATTTTATCCTCGTGTTAGCTTTACACGAATTTTGCCAGAAAAATATTCTATAACAAACACAAGAATTATTAAGCCTAAAAGGTATGATCCTACATCGTTCCATCTAAATTCGTTCATGGCAAAAATAAGTGGGGCTCCAATACCTCCAGCTCCTACAAGGCCGAGTGTTGTAGCATCTCTAAGATTCATGTCAAAACGGTATACAACGGTAGAAATAAAGTCGGGCATTAATTGAGGAATTACCCCGTGTCTTACTTTGTGAAAACCGTTACAGCCCATTGCACTCAT
>CAZUPJ010000240.1:1192-2719 GCA_964622185.1 uncultured Treponemataceae bacterium | reverse complement strand
CTCATTTCTATTAGTATGAGTATTGTGTTAAGTGCTCTTTCAATTGCTTTTGGAGATGTGTTACTTCGTGCATTTACGCAAGACCCTGCTGTTATTTTTGTAGGAGAAGAGTATATCAGACGCATTATGCCATGCTTTCCGCTTTTAACTATTATTTTTGTACTAAATGCTTCTGTTCGAGGTGCTGGTGAAACAGTTGTGCCAATGGTATGTACGCTTATATCTTTTCTTGGAGCACGCGTTCCCTCGGCATATATTTACACACACTTTTTTGGCGAATACAATATGTTTTGGTGCTTTGGAACAGGGTGGCTTGTAGGTGTATGCATTGTGATACCATATTACTTAAGTGGAAGATGGAAAAACAAAAAGATAATTACACAGGAAATAACACAATCATAAACACTCTTTTTGCACTGTTTATACAACAAAAAGAAATAATATACTTTTAATTTTTTTTACACAAAAAGGTGCAAAACCATGGTACAATATATCATATACACGCTATTTTATAGGACTAAACCATGAAAAAAACAAAGTTTTACATTATACCTATTCTACTCCTTATTATTTTTTCAAGCTGTACATCTACAAGCCATCTTGAAGAAGAATCCATGGCTACACAAAGTCCAACAAAAAAGGTTGTAAACCCACCGATTAATAGTGCAATTCCTGCTAGCGTTGTCGTAAACATAGAGGGGACAATTAAAGAGGTAAGCAAAGATGGAAAAAGCTTTATGCTTAATAATGGGAAATGGATTATTACCGATAAGCATACAGAAATGGGAATAAGCGGCCTAAACGCAGCACCGAAAGATGAACAATACTTTGAACCGTCATTTAGAGTGGGAAACTCAATAGCAGGTTTTACAGAATACCCTAAAGGAGAACTTTTGGTTGCTCAAGTAATATACACAAACTGGAATTGGGATAATCCTGTTGAATAAAGGATCGATACCATAAAAAAACACGGCAGTACCGTGTTTTTTAACAGATACTTATATTGAATAAAAAACCGAAAAAAAGTGCATAATACTTCCTGCAAGTACAAAAAGATGCCAAATAGGGTGCATCCACTTAATTTTTTTCATTGCATAAAAGATAACACCGACTGTATACGCAACCCCTCCAATGATTAAAAAGATGAGACTCACTTGTGGTATAACTTCTTTCATTGGCCGGTAGGCAAAAACGATAAGCCACCCCATTGCTATATATGTAAGCAAAGACATAATTCTCATTTTCTTTCCAAAAATAGAATATAGTGTAATTCCTAACACTGCCAAACCCCAAATTATTCCAAAAAGTGTCCATCCTATAGCTCCATTAAGCGAAGCAATACAAAAAGGGGTATATGTTCCAGCAATTAGCAGGTAAATTGCACAATGATCAAATATTGCAAAAACAGCCTTTGCCCTTGGAGGCGTTAGAGCATGATACAGTGTAGACATCATATAAAGTATTACTAGTGTTGAACCAAAAATTGTCCAGCTTACAACATACGCTGCAGTACTTCCTTGAGGAGCG
>CAZUPJ010000240.1:0-1092 GCA_964622185.1 uncultured Treponemataceae bacterium | reverse complement strand
TTTTTTTCTACTCGTATGTGCTTCACCAGAAGAGGAAAACATGATACACTAGCAATCAATACACGTAAATGAGGAAGAATATATGATGCCAAGAGAGAGAGTTGAAAATTTCTTAGCTGGAAAGCCGATTGATAAAATGCCAAATTTTTCAATAGTGATGCAAATTTTAGGGAGACACAGTGGCATACCATATGATGAATGTGTACAAGATTACAAAAAATTTTGTACTGCAAATTATGATTTTTGCAAATCCTATAATATAGACTTACTATGTGCTATAAGTGATCCTATGAGAGAAGCATCCGCATTTGGTTCTAAAATATCGTTTCCTAAAGATGGTGTTCCTCATGCAGCAGAACCTCTGCTCAAAGAATTTGACGATTGGAAAAATCTTTCGCATTTTAACTCACTTGAAAAAGAAAGAACAAGGGATAGGATTAATGCTGTACACTATTTTAAGGAAAATTACCCTGATTATATGATAGCAGGTTGGGTAGAAGGTTCTTTTGCAGAAGCTTGCGATTTACGAGATATAAATAATTTTATGGTTGATGTACTAACAGAAGAAGCCGAAGACGTACATGATTTTTTATCATTTATCTGCGAACAACAAATTGAATTTTCTCTAAAACAAATAGAAGCGGGTGCAGACATTATTGGAATAGGGGATGCAGCTACGTCATTGATTTCTTCAGAAACATTTGAAGAATTTGTACTTCCATATCAAAGGAAATTAATTGAAGCTATACATAAAGCAGGTGCAAAAACAAAACTTCATATTTGCGGAGATACAACGCGCCATTTAGAATTATTAAAACAAACTTATACTGATATTCTTGACATAGATTATCTGGTAGATATGCAATATGCCTGCAATATTTTTAAGGACTCTGCAACAATTATTTGCGGAAATTTTAATCCAACACAAGTACTTCTTGAAGGTAATAGTCAAACTATTTTAGAAAGTGTTGAAGACTGTTATAAGGCAAGTAATGGTAAGTGCATTATAGCTCCTGGCTGTGAAGTTCCAAGAAATACCCCGTATGAAAACATGCAAGCAATTCATGATGCAATTGTTACATTGTTCTAAAA
>CAZUPJ010000239.1:0-2730 GCA_964622185.1 uncultured Treponemataceae bacterium | reverse complement strand
GTCGTGCAGGGTCAAACACAAGCGATTCAGTGTAGCTTCTAACCTCTTCTGCAATGTCAGAAAGTTCATAAAAAACGCTTTCTGCTCTATTTGCTACATTTTCAAGTGAGGTATCCATACTTGAAGCACTCGATAAGTTTCCACTTGCCTTTTTTATGGCAGAAAGTGCATTTAAACCGCTCATTGAATCTGCAGAAGTTACTAAATTTGTGAAGCTGTCTATTTCTTGAAACAACCTTTCATACTGCGATAAACGATTTTCTTCTTGGGCAAGTTCTGTATCTTCACCTTCTTTTAGTTTTGCATCTTCAATTTCTTGAATCGAAAATGTTAATAGCTCTATTTTTTCATTTTTTCTCGTATCCGATATGTCTATTTCTGACAAAAGTTGCCGTTTTTCAACAAGCTGAGCATACTGTAACCTAAAAGATTCTACTTCTGCCTCAATCCCTGCATATGAATCTAAAAAGCGTCTATGTTCTGCAATTCGCATTAAAGATTGATGCTCGTGTTGTCCGTGAATATCTATTAGTGTTGAAGTTAGTTCTGCAAGTTCTGTTCTGGTTACTGGTGTGTCTTGTACCCATGCTGCTGTTTTCCCGCTTTCGCGTACTAGCCTGCGAAGAAGAATTCTCTCGTTTTCATCTTCTATTCCGTGTTCTTCGAGCCATTGCTTTGCATGGGTGTTTTGTGCAGTTATGCGGATGGTTCCAGAGACTCGTGCTTCAGACGCACCTACACGAATAAGTTCTGTTCCGCCCTTGCTTCCCAATAAAAATGAAATAGCACCAATTAGTATAGATTTACCAGCACCAGTTTCACCACTTAGTACTGTAAATCCATCTTCAAGATCAAGTGTCGCTGAGTCGATGAGTGCAAAATCTTTTATGCTAATATCTTCAATCAAAGGGACCTCCTGACCACTGCAATTTTGAGCGTAACGCTGAGTAGAATACTGGTGCGGTACATCCTACGAGTAATGTTTTGCTTGTAGATTGCTTTACAGTTATAATATCTCCAGCTTGTATGTCTGTATGGATCTGCCCATCGCATGAAACTAAAAAATTTGAACTGCGTGATGGAAGAACTTCAAGTGTTAATTCTGTTTGATTTGAAAGAACAAGTGGTCGTGTAGATAATGAAAAAGGCGACACAGGGTTAAATAGTATTGCATCAATGCTAGGGTCAACAATGGGCCCTCCAGCAGCTAACGAATATGCGGTTGAGCCAGTAGATGTTGCCATAATAATACCATCTGCCTTAAATCTACCAAAAGGAATACTGTTTACTTCAACGTTTAAGAATATTGTTTTCATTGCTGTGCTTGAAGTGAGTACAACTTCATTTAAGGCATGTTCTCTATGCACACACTCATCATTTCGGATAACTTCAACGTATAACAAAGACCTACTTGTGGGAACAAGTTTTTTGTCTAAAAATGCTTGCAACGAATCTTTCCAGTGTTCCGGCTGTATGCCTGCAATAAATCCAAATTCTCCAAAATTTATAGGAAAAATGGGTTTTTGCGTATGAATACATTGGCGACTTATGTACAGTACAGTTCCATCTCCGCCTAAACTTATTACAAAGTCAAAGTGTATGTCTGGAAAACTTTTATTTGCACCATCAAATTCAACTATAACCGAGGTATAGTTATTTTTACTCAAAAAGTCATTAATTTCGCCAATAAGATTTTGAGCACTTTGATTAAATACATTTACTACCACTATACATGTTTTCACAAATCCACCTCATCAGAAAGTATAGTTTATGGCAATGTTGCCAAAACTTTTACAATTTTTTCTGACTTTGACCCACCGAGTCTAGGATATAATGGAAAAAGTGCGCATCGTAAGGAAAGTGCTTTTGCATTTGTGCAATGGTCGCAATACTCCGTAAAACTACTAACGGTTGCGTGTTCAAATGCAAGGCAAATTTCAATATCTTTTTTCAATGTGTATTGCTTAACATCTTTAAAGCTTCCTGCAAGTATTACAGGAAATGAGTAAACGGTTGAAACTGCATTGTCGGTGTTTTGTACAAAGGTTTTATGTTTTCCCTGTTGTAGTGATCGAACATAGGCTTCGCGCAATTGTTTGCGTGCATCTTCGTTTCGGGCGAACTCTTTTGTTTGGATAAAACCTAGAGCTGCATTAATGTCGGGAAGTAAGTCTGTTTTGGGTGCAGTTTCTATGTTGTTTTTTAATACAGACCAGTTTCGGCTTTGTCCTGCCATGAGTAGGGCACCACCACCTGCTGTAAGTATATCATCTTGTTCCAAGCCGAGGATTGCAAATGCTCCAAATTTACCGACTTGTTTTTCATCATATTGAGAACCTGCATTTTGTGATATGTCTTCAATAATTGGAATGTTCAATTCTAAGAGTGAAGCAAAATTGGGAACTTGACCGAGTAATTCGTGTAATAAAAGTACGCGTCCACCTGCTTGTATCCCTTCTTGAATCGTTTCTGTGGTAATTAAACCTGTGTCTAACGATACGTCTACAATTACGGGTTTATAACCAAGTTCAACAATGGCAGTATATTGCCACGAAGGTGCAAGTGCTGAAATAATTATGCCTGTTTCGCTTTCGATATTCAATGCCCGAAGTGCATACTTTAAAGCAATTGAAGGGCTCCTAAGAGCTACAGCACCGCTTGCAGAAAAGATTTCCTTTGCTTTTTGTATGAGGCGTGTGTTTAATTCTCCAGGACCAATTTTTTCTTCTA
>CAZUPJ010000238.1:0-2747 GCA_964622185.1 uncultured Treponemataceae bacterium | reverse complement strand
ACAAATAACAAACCCTATGCCCTTATTTATTTCGTTGCGATTTTTTATTGCTATGGTAAAAATAGCACAAATATAAAACAATGCAATGGGGTACGGAAGTAAGTATAAATTACCGCGTATGTATTCGTTCTTTGAAATTTCAAAAATAAGATGTGTGCTATGATTGAAGAGTACAATTATTACATATACTGTATAGGGAATAAAAATAAGAACGGTAGATAGTGAAACGGTTCCTTTTGCATGCCTGTTTTTTTTAAGCGACTTTACATATAAAAACCCCATAGCAAGAGCAAGAGGTAATGTAATAAAATATAATACATTAAAGAATTCTACTAGCCACAATGGAAATAGATCTGATTCTGTTGTTAAATACGTGGAAAGTATGGTCGATGTTACAATTATAAAGACAGCACATACAATGCCCTTAAAGAATCTGTTTCTGCGTGAATCAAATTCTCTTTCCCAATAAAGGTTAAGCATGAGTATTACAATTATAACAAAAGCTGCAATTTCTGCTGCATAATTGTACTGTATCACTGTATTTCTCCTGTCTTTGTATACCTTATGATATGGTGTTCTCTATTTATTTTCTAATAAAAAAGTTACAAAATCTTTTTTTTCTAGCGGTTTTGCATAATAATATCCTTGAATATATTCGCATCCACAGTTTTCAAAAAATTCAGCCTGTTCTTTTTCTTCTGCCCCTTCAACAATGAGAATACGTCCAGTACTTTTTATTGCCTCTATAAAGAGCTTAAAAAAAGTTTCATTGGTTTTGGTGGCAGTAGCAGTCAACACTAAGCTCCTATCAATTTTAATGATATCTACGGGTAAGTCAAGTACCATACTCATATTTGAATAATCTATTCCAAAATCATCAAGTTCAAAAACAAACCCCATAGATTGCATTTCACTCATTATCTCACGAATAAGACCTTTATCGTCAATCAACGTACGTTCGGTAATTTCTATTTTTATCCAACTAGGGGAAATAGAGAATTGTTTTAAAATAGACATAATCCTATTAACCATATCACTTTCTAGAAATTGGCTGTAAGGAATGTTGATAGAAACAGAATCTAAATTTATTCTATCCCCATAGGTATCAATCATGGAACGTAAATCGGCACATACTTTTTCAATCACTATATACGTAATTTCGATTATTAAACCCGTTTCTTCTGCCAAAGGGATAAATTCGGTCGGGTGCACTGGATCAAGATGATTATTTTTCAATCGCAGCAAGGCTTCTGCATTTGTAAAGGTATGTTTTTCGGTTGAATGGATAGCTTGGTAATAAATTTCAAATTCATCGTTATTAACTGCATTCTTTAACTTTTCGATGATTTCATTTCTTCTACGCATACTGGTAGAAATAGAAATATCATGCATATAGTTTACTTTCTGAATGCCGTTTTTTAAAGATGCAATAGAATAATCTACAGCTGTTACTAGAGCCCTTGCCCCTTTGCCAAAGTCGGGATAATCTACGCGAGCATATACAATATTAATAACAACATCTTCATTATTTTCATCTATACTAAAGGGATATTCAAACCGTTTGGCTATATTTCTTATACTATCCTCAAGTATATCATTCTCATCATTAATGAGTATTGCAAATTCGTCGCCACTATATCTATATACTCTGTGAGGATTAAATGCATTTCTTAAATATTTTCCGGCACTCTCTATTATTTCATTACCACTAGACAATCCAAGACGCTCATTTATTCCTTTCATGTTTCGAATGCTATAAACTATTAAAGCAAACGGTGTTTCATCTTTTTTTAATTTTTCAGAGAGTCTTATTTTTTTTATTAAATCAAATGTTAACCTATCACGGTTAAAAAGTCCTGTTAGCTGATCTGTTGTTTTTGTAACATTTTGTACGAATAAATACACTACAAGTACACCTGTAACGTTTGCAAGTCCTGATAAGAGAATTGTAGAATGAAAAAATTGAATAAGTGATATGCATGTTACTATTATCATGTTTACACAGAGTATAAACCCAATGCCTCTATTTGTTTCCCGTCTGTTTTTAATGGCGATTATAAAAATTTCAATTATATAGAAAAATGCAATAGGATAGGGTAGTTGATATAACGTACCGCGGACGTATCCAATTTCTGGTGAAATGGTAAAAAAATTATTTAGCCAGTAGTTTGAAAAAACTAAGCAAACATATCCAACATATGGAATCAACATTATGATATGGTATGCAGAAAAAGTAATTGCAGAATTTTTTGTTTTTTGCAGCGAGAGTGCGTATAGGTAAACAACAACTGCTCCACTAGGAAGAAAACAATAGTATAATACCTTTGCCAACTCAATAATCCACATCGGGAATGTTGTAAAGTTATCTGAAGTATACGTAGAAACGAGTGAAGAAACTATTGAGAAAAAGGCTACAAGTACAATACCCTTGAAAAGTTTATTACGTCTTGAATCGAGTTCTTTATCCCACAAGAGATTTAGCATGACTATTGTAATTACCAAAAATGAGGCTATTTCAAATTTTAAGTCATATTGTATCACTAATTGCTTCCTGCTTTATACCCAGTTTTTTTTATATAACAATCGAGCACCTAAAATGGTAACAACAACGCTGATTGGTATGAGCCCTCCAGATATTCCGTTTGCAACTTCTGGTGGAAGAGCAAGAAATAAAATGAGTATAAATATAATTGGAAGTATTGAAATTTTTGGGTTTTGAGAAATAAACATATATCCTAATGCACCAA
>CAZUPJ010000237.1:0-2758 GCA_964622185.1 uncultured Treponemataceae bacterium | reverse complement strand
CTTGGGTGCTAGATCAAGACAGAATTATCGAAAACATAGCAGATAAAACCTTTAACGTCTACAGCATTAAAGAAAAGTCTCCAAATTAAGAGTGTTTTGCTTTTTTAGATTTTTTCCTCTTGCAATTAGTACACAAGCAAGGTAAAATATAAGAAATGAAAAAAGTTTTTTTACAAATTTGGTTTTTACTGTGTGTATTGCTCGTAACACTATTAGTATGTTCATGCAACCACAACGACGCAGATACACATGCTAGCGAGTATGCAAAGCTATTACAAGAAAAAAATTCCTCAAAGGCTACAACCCATAGATGGTTTTATTTTACTTCCGACGGATTTAAAGAAACAGATATTCCCCGTAACGCACCCTTTAGCGAAAAAAAACCTTGGACACAAGCAATACGCATAACATCAAGTGCCTTTATCAATGGAAAGTCCTATTTAACAGTTAATAAGCTAGGGATTCTTGAAGCTCCACAAACATTTGGTATTCAAAAAAATGGAATAGCCAGCGAAACTAAACTTATAAAAAATACAGACCTTTTTTCTAAGGCAAGTGTTGGCGATATATACTGCATAGATAAAAAGCCCGTTGTTAATTTTTTTACTAATAGTATTTTTGAGTTAAAAGGTAACAATACGGCTGACTTTACCGCACAAGACCCCTTTTTGGTAAAATTTAATACATCAGATTATACTTTTTCACCGCTATTAACACAACAAATTTTATCAGAGCACGTAGCTTTTCAAAACGATACTCAAACCATTCCCAATTATCTTGAAAGTGAAATTAGGGAAGTTTTTTTCCAAAACAATGTTTGGTCGGTGCTTTTTAAGTCAGATATAAACAACCGAACAGATTTTTTTGCCTTATCGTTTTCAAGTGATGACCCCTTGACACAAAATCAATTCAAGGAGTTTCCGACAACAATTAAATCGGCAAATGAGTATCGTGAAATAATTCGCCCAAAATCTTCAAGTAGTTTACCGACTAGAATAAGAGATCTATTAAAGCCCGTTCCAAACAGAGTGTCCTATTATTTAAACTACTCTGAGCAAGATGCCGCTTCTATTGTTCAATACGAGCATATCTCAGGTAACTCAACACCAATACAAGCATATTCGTTAAGTTTAGAACATTGCTCTATCCTTGTCTTTGAAGATGGAACAATATGTTTTGCAGGAGCTCTTCCTTCAAAAAGTGTTCTTAACAATGGAGAAACACATGCCTTTACGCTACCTGATTTGGGTCCTGGTTACCTTTATGGCTCTATAGCGTTATCGGGTTCAACCCTATATGTAGCATGGGAAGAAACATCCTTTTTTGAAACAGGTAAAAGCGGATTTTTAGCAGTTGACATGGAGCAAGTACTATATCAAAATGAAACAGGGGAGTAACATGTGTAAAAACATACTGTATACAAAACAAAACAGAATACTTTGGGTATTACTACTACTATGTTCAACAATGTTTGTATATTCACAAGAAATAGAACCACCACAAAAAGCAGAACAGTTGCAAGAAAAAAAGCAAACTTCTTCTGTACTCATAACATTTGGACCTTTAGGAATACTAAATACATACAAAAACAGTGCTCCCTCACCTATAAATTTTTCTATTGGTGGGGGAGCTCAAATAAGCTTGTTAGATTTCTTATCGATTACACCGCACTTAAGCTTTTTCGGGAATTATTATCTTTGGGAAAATGGGCAAGCATACCCAGCAGAAATTGAACATAGAAGTGCCTATGTTCCGTCATTTATCCTTGATATTCCAGCCACCTATGACTTAAAAACAGAGAACTCGATATTTAGAATTGGTTTGGGGGCTTCATTTCTCATGCGATTTGCAGTTCTGGCAACAAGTGTACCAACAACAGTGCAAGTAGATATAGATAATATGAATAAATGGTTTTGGCAAAATGCAGAATTTTTCTACCCCAGTGCTCAATTTTCTTGGGATTATTTTCTTGACAACGGGATGGCGCTCGGTCTAGGATTAAAAGCGTATGTTCCCGTTGGATCTTTAATAAAGGCACAAGGAATTAATAATGGTATGGCAACTATCACTGTAAGATTAATACCACCAAAATTCAAATAAGCTGTTATATTTTATGGTAATTTTATTACGTTATGAATTATTTTTGTATAAATCAAGAATAAATTGAACTTCTGTAATTGTGCGTCCTAACGTATTTGCAATATAATCAATTGAAAAGTCTTTTTCGTCAAGCTCTAAGACTTTTTGCTTAAAAGGTACTTCATTAGTAAAAGAACCCTCTACGTGAATAATTTCAGGAAGGGTTACAACTTCTTCTTGTAAAACTGGTTCTTGGGTTTGTAGTGCCTCCTCCCTATATGAATCAAAATCAATCGATAATTGAACAGCTTCGGAATGATCTGGAGTCTCTACCGCCTTACTCATATTTTGATATGCTTTTACTGCTTTTTGATCTGGATATACTGTTGCATTCTTTTTTGATAAGCGTTGAAGTACTTCCTTTTCTCGAATTTTATCTTTTTCTTGACCTTGTAAAAGCAAAAGTCTTTTATCCGTTTCATCAAGAAGGTTTTGCAAACCTATTCTTCGCTCTTCTATAAGCGTAATATCATCTAAGGTTGTTTTATTTATTTCAATAAGAAGTTTATCAACTTCATTTTTTATATCATTAAGAAGTGTTTGCGTCGAAAAAGTTCGTTTTAACCGAAAGAAAAAAATAATCCATAAAGATATATTTATAAGAGTTACAACAATAAGT
>CAZUPJ010000236.1:0-2812 GCA_964622185.1 uncultured Treponemataceae bacterium | reverse complement strand
TATACAATACTTTTTATTGCATCTAATAAATTAGAATACTCTGTAAAACTCTGAATACTAGAGTTATCTTTTATAATGTGTTCGGGTGCTCGAAATAAAAATCCGTGTTGGCTTTGTTTAATCATTTCTAAGTCATTAAAAGAATCACCTGAAGCAATTACATCAAATCCCATGCTTTGAAAGCCTTTTACAGCATAATATTTCCCATTGTCTTGTCTCATTGCATAGTTAATTATTTCATTCTTTTCATTTACAACTAATTCGTTACAAAAAATAGAAGGCATACCTAGCTTTTTCATTAAAGGTAGTGCAAACTGAGAAAAAGTATCTGAAAGTATTACTGTTTGACAGTTTAAACGTAGCTCATCTAAAAAATCTTTTGCGCCATCCATAGGACTTAAGGTTTCAATAACATCTTGAATATCTTTCAATATTAAACCATTTTCTTTTAATATACCCAGACGCTTTTTCATTAATACATCGTAGTCGCTTATATCACGAGTTGTAAGTCGTAATTCGTCAATTCCTGTTTTTTCCGCTACTGCTATCCAAATTTCAGGTACTAGTACTCCTTCTAAATCAAGACAAGTTATATACATATATTTTCCTTTTTTATAGTGTTTCTAAAAGCCATTCTTTGAACGCCTCGTAATCATTTTTCATTGAAACCGAATTATCTTGAAGCATCATTACTTTTTCTAATCTATCGGGTAGTGGTGGTTCTCTTCCTGTTGCTTCTTTTACAATTTCTGAAAACTTTGCAGGATGAGCTGTGCCAAGGATAATACCAACAGCTTTATTGTCAACTACCGCTTGTGCCCATTTTGGAATACTGGCTGTAATCCCAGGCTCATCTTTTGGTGTAGTAAATCCTGACATCAATGACAATAAGCCACCTTTTTTTATTTCTTGCCATGCTTTCCATGCAATTGCACCATGCGGATCTATGATACATCCTGTTCTTTCAAGATGATTTGCAATTCCTGTCATAATACCTTTGTCATCAGTCCAGTAGGCTGCCATTATTTCTTTTAATTCATCATGTGTATACATTGACATCATGCGCTCAAAGTTGCTCGGTGCACCAACATCCATTGCATTTGCAAGTGTTGTAATAGAAGGACGTGGCTCATATGTCCCTGATAAAAGCCAATCAGGAATAGTTTTATTTGCATTCGTCGCTGCAATAAAACCGGTAATTGGAGCCCCCATTTTCTGAGCAATTAATCCTGATGTTAAATTTCCAAAATTACCTGACGGTACTGTAACTATAATTGCAGGGTCATCTATTTTGTTATTATGCCAACTTCTCGATTTTACCATTAAGGAAGCATACACGTAGTAAAAACTTTGTGGTAATAGGCGTGAAATATTTATTGAGTTTGCAGATGAAAGTCTCAGCTTTCCCCGAATATCTTCGTCGGTAAATGCCATTTTTACTAATCGTTGGCAGTCGTCAAACGTGCCATCAACTGAAAGAGCTCTAACATTTCCTGTAAAGGTAGACAACTGTTTTTCCTGTAGAGGACTTATTTTTCCCTTTGGATATAAAATGGTTACATCTATGCCAGGTAAGTTATGAAAAGCACTTCCAACAGCACTTCCAGTATCTCCTGATGTGGCTACTAAAATATGCAAGTTATCATTTTCTGTTTCGTTAAAGTATGCCATTAGCTGTGCCATAAATCGAGCCCCAACATCTTTAAAAGCACAAGTTGGTCCATGAAATAATTCAAGTACATAGGTAACAGGGTCTACTGGATTTACAGGCACATTAAAAGGGTAACAATTAATTATTATTTCTTGTAGTTTTTCATCCGATATTTCTCCGTCACAATATAACTTTGCAGTTTCATATGCTACATCTCTAAATGATGGGGGTACTGTTTTTTCAAGAATAGCTGTACTTAGTTTTGGATAACTGCATGGAATATATAATCCACCTGTAGTTGAACTCATGCCTTGTAATACTGCTTCGCGTAAAGTAGTACGCACGGTATTGTCACGTGTATCTGTATAAATCATTATTAACTCCAAGAAATTTCTTGATATGTATTATAAAGATATTTTTATACATATTCAAGTAGGTTTATAAAAGTTTATACAATTGCAAAAGCCTTTGCAAAGAGTGCGCATTCTGACCAAATTGCTTGTAAATTGTACCCTCCAGAATCCCCATCTATGTCTAACACTTCTCCTAAAAAATAAAGATGAGGCATAAGCTTTGATTCAAAAGTTTTTGGGTTTATATCTTTTAAGCTAATACCGCCTTTTGTACACATACATGTATCAAAGTTTTCTATGTTTGAGATTGTGATAGGATACGATAAAATACAGTCAATAAGTTGCTCTAGATTTTTATATGATATTTCACATATTTTTTTTGTACTATCAATATTTGCTTTTATACAAATAAAGTGTATTAGTTTTTTTGGAAGCTCATACGTTTTTAGAATGCTTGTAATTGTTTCATTTTTTGCATCTTTCAGAGATGCTTCTAGCTCTTCTTTTTTTATATCTACAAATGAAATTGTTAATGAATCACCAGCTTTAAAATCTCTTGAATTATCAATAATTACAGGACCAGAAAAGCCTTTGTGTGTAATTAAAAGTGAACCCTTATATGTCATTGATGATGATGTAACTTTGGCAGATTCAAAGGCAATTCCAGAAAACTGACCTAAAGGATGATTTGAACAATATATACTAGCAAGTGCAGACCTTAAGGGTTCAACAGTGTGCCCCAGTTTTTTTGCGAAATTATACCCATCACCTGTAGATCCTGTTTTAGGAAAACTCATTCCCCCAGTCG
>CAZUPJ010000235.1:0-2881 GCA_964622185.1 uncultured Treponemataceae bacterium | reverse complement strand
AATGCGATGTCTTACTACTATATAGATATTGCCAAGTTTTGTCAAGCAGAAAAACCGATTTTTATATAATTTAGAGTAATAATTCACTTATAAACTTAAATTAATGTGCCGATAAAACAAACTGAGTAATCTATCTCACTTAAAAAAAAGAAAAATTTCTTTTTCAAATATTTTTGGTATCACAAGAGTATTTTTGCATTATATCTAGACACCATCTTTCTGATTCTACCAGCAAACGGGGCTTTTGAAGAAACTGATTTTTCTCTGAGACTAGAATTTCGGAAATTTCTTCAAAATTTACTTTTTAAATTTTTTAAGATTTTTTTCTAAAATAATTTTTAAGGGGTCAAACCAGCTATTGCGGCTCGCAGTTCAAATAGGGTGACTAAAACAAGCTCTCAAATAAATAATCAATTGCATCCATTGTTTTTGCATTCGGATACAATTCCCTCATTGTATTACACGCTGTTTCTATTAAGTTGGTTGCTTTCTTTTTTGCTCTTTCAATGGCATCGCTTGTTTCAATAATCGAAATAGCCTTTTCAACTGACGGAGACTCTATGCCTTCTTTCTTTGCCATCGTAAAACAATCCATCAATGTTTCAAAATCTGATTTGTTACTTTCTAAGTGTAAAAGAATGGGGAGACTCTTTTTGCCTTCGACAATATCGTCGCCTCTTTTTTTGCCGGCATTTCCTGTTGTTAGGTTTTTAATATCATCAATTATTTGAAAGGCTACACCAATTTTAGATGCACTTTCTGAAAGTTTTTTTGCTTTGCTGACATCCTCTCCAACCGAAATAACACCGATTCGAGCAGCAAGGGAAGCAAGTGTGCCTGTTTTTAAACTTGTCATAGTAAGATATTCGTCTATAGCTGGCACCATTGAATCATTTTTATGCCAGCTTATATCCATTGCTTGCCCAAGGTGGAGGCGGCGAAGTTCAAGCATGAGGTTTTCGTACAGCGTAACTTTTAAGGAATCTTTTTCGCTTCCCCAATAGATGTTTTCATTTGATATACAACTAGAGGCTTGAAAAAAAAGCCAGCTTCCTGCATTTATCGCAACATCTTCGCCGTAGGTAATATGAGCACTTGTTTTACCACGTCTCATATCAGCTGAGTCTTCTATGTCATCGTGAATTAAACTTGCCGTGTGTACAAACTCTACAAGAGGTGTAAGTGCATACACTCTATTAAGAATTTTTTCTTTTACATCTTCTAATATATTGTGATTATTTTCTAGTGCAAGCTCTGCACACAATACCATAAAAAGCGGCCTCCATCTTTTTCCACCAAGCAATAATAGATTTCTACAAGGATACACAAGAGCATCCATAAGCTGTGGAGAAACAGGAGAGACAAAATTTGAAAAAGTGGTGTTAAGCCATTCTTCAGAATAAACAGATGGAAGTTCCCGTTCCAGTACAGTATCAATGTTTTGCAGTTGTTGTGTAAAGTCAAATTTCATGTAGAGATTATACCATATTTTGCCGATAAAAAAAATACACGAAACAAAAAAATATGCACAAAGGAACGAATTGCAGTGAGTAGTTATGAAAAAAGTGATTTTTGGACAAAAAAGGCCTTTTCAGAGGGGTATCCTGCACGTTCTGTATATAAATTGAAAGAAATGAACGAAAAATTTTCGTTGTTTTCAAAAAAGTCTCGTGTTTTAGATTTAGGGGCAGCTCCCGGAAGTTGGACCGTATTTGTGCTTAGAGAATTAAAAGACACCGGAAAGGTTGTTGCGGTTGATTTAAAAGAGCTTGCAAAAAATGTAAAGGGAAACAACCTTGCATTTTTTCAAGGGGACTTGAATAATGGGGAAATTTGTGATAATGTAAGAAAACTTGGTCCGTATGATGCGGTGTTGTGTGATGCAGCTCCTGCCACAACGGGGAACAAGCTTGTTGATACTGCTCGCTCATCTGAGTTGGTAGAAATGGCCATGAATTATGCCGAAAACATGCTTGCTAAGGGTGGGAATTGCGTTATAAAAATTTTTCAAGGTGGCGACCAACAGAGTTTGATGAAAAAAATGAAAACTCTTTTTGCAACGGCTCGAACATTTAAGCCTGTTGCTTGTCGCTCAGAATCGTTTGAAACTTACTTTATTGGACTAAATAGGAAATGATTGTGAAAAAAAAACTACACCACATATATAACGCATTATACAATGCCGTTATTACAAACAAGACCATACAACGCTTTTTGTTACTTTCGCCGCTTGGGATTTATGCTATTGCGGTTCTATGCTGGGTTTTCCTTTTTGCCCCTGCTTCGAGTTCTGTTTCCAAACATGCCTACAACCATTCTGAAGCTTCATTAAATACTGGCTTTATGATGGAACAAACAAGTTCGACGTATGATGTAAGTTCAAGCATACTGCTTGGCACGCACGATGTTTCTGAAAACCCGCTTATGTCACAATTTTTCTCAGGTAAAGGTGGTTTCGATTCTTTTAGAGCATCGAACTTTGATTTTCACAACACAAACTATATTGCACCAAGTTCATGGATTCAAGAACTACAAACTGAAAAAGAATACCCAAATTTGTCCTATTCAACGTACCGCATAAAAGAAGGCGATATGATTGGAAGAATTGCTGAACAATTTAATGTTAACGAAGATACCCTTATAAGTGTTAATAATATTAGGCAAACTAGAAGTATTCAAATTGGGGAATATCTTCGCATTCCTTCTATGGCAGGCATTCTGTATACTGTAAAGGAAGATGGCGAAACTCCCTCTTCTATTGCAAAAAAATATGACGTATCTCCAGAAAAAACAGCATCGGTAAATGGGTTTTCAGTGAATGTTGGTCTAGAAGAAGGAAACATTGTTTTTGTTCCCGATGCTCTTTTAGACTGGGTAACAA
>CAZUPJ010000234.1:1460-2899 GCA_964622185.1 uncultured Treponemataceae bacterium | reverse complement strand
ACTTGCCTCTTTAACCGATGGAGATTATACACAAAAAAGAAGATTGTTTGAGTCCTTAAAGAATATAAAGCGAGAATACTTGCCATAGTTGATCGTAGTGGCAATAATTTTAATAAAACATACTCATATAACTCTAGAAAATTCTAGAATTATATGTTACACTCTTGAAACTTAGTGTTTTATATACGAGGAGGGGTATAAGTTATTTTAATGATTTATACATAGTGTATGAATAAAAAAATCGTTGGTGTTAGTGTCTTATACATTTTAGTTATGTGCTCTTTTTTGTCGTGTTTTAACTCTGACTCTTCAAAGAATGAAAAAGCTGAAAAAAATCTTATAGTTGGTTTTTCTCAAATAGGTGCAGAAAGTGCATGGAGAAAAGCACATACAAGCTCTGTTTTAGCTGCCGCAAAAAAACACAATATTCAAGTACTTTACAATAACGCTGAACAAAAGCAAGAAAACCAAATAAAGGCATTACGTTCATTTATTTCATATCAAGTAGATGTTATAATTCTGGTACCAATTGTACAAGATGGATGGGAAAATGTTCTTACAGAAGCAAAAGATGCAAACATACCTGTTCTTATTGTAGATAGAAAAATTACTATAGAAGATAAAACCCTTTATGCAGGCTATCTTGGACCTGACAACACCCAAGAAGGTAGAGAAGCTGCTTATTATTTGCAACGAAAATTTGCTGATACCAATGAAACTATTACCATTTTTGAAATGAGAGGAACAGACAGTTCTTCGGCTGCAGTTGATAGGTTTATTGGATTCAGAGAGATTGTTGAACAAGATTCTCGTTTTGCCATTATTGCAAGTGAAACAGGAGATTTTCTGCGTTCGCTTGGAAAGGAAGTTATGCATAACTGGCTCCAGGCACATGAAGTTCCCGATATTATTTTCTCACACAATGATGGAATGGCATTAGGTATCATTGAAGCATTGGAAGAAAATGCAATAGGACCTGGTAGAGATGTTATCATTGTATCTATAGATGCTGAGCAAGATGCGATAGAAAACCTAAAAGATGGAAAATTAAATTGTGTTGTAGAATGTAATCCAAATATTGGAGAAGACATAATGCAGTTGATTATTGATTTATCACAAGGAAAAACAATTTTTGACACAATGTATAAGCCTGAAATTATTTTTGAAGAAGGAGTGGATTTAATATCTATTCCTCCACGTGGATACTAATGTGCATACTCTACTAAAAAAACTATTTTTGCGGCTATTGTCGTCAAACAGTATAAAAAAGAAAATACGCTTTTCGTATATTCTTATAATTGTATTACTCCTCATAGCTCCAATTACCATTTTTATTTTCTCACTTTTCCAAACTATTACCTACGATAGTTTAATTGTAAATGTGAGCTTGGCTAATAGGTTAAACCAAACGGTTAGAACAGATATCACCAATGAAGTTT
>CAZUPJ010000234.1:0-1450 GCA_964622185.1 uncultured Treponemataceae bacterium | reverse complement strand
GGGATATTGTGTCAGGGAACAAGCGTTTTGTTGATGGCAATCAATATGAAATAGTTGAAAATATTCGTGTTTCTATTGACGAAATATTATTGAACACTGAAACAGAAGAAAATCAACAATACTTAGAAGTTGCCAATAGAGCACTAAACACCGTAGAGCGATACGTAATTCAATTGGGTAAGCAAATAGATAAAGATGTTTCATACTTCGAAAATGAAATAATTTTAGAAGAAATTAGAGGTGTTACAGATTTAATATATGATATTTTACAAGAATATGTTGTAGCAGAAACTGAATCAATCGCTTTAGCTAATGAGGCTATTCGGCACATAATGATAGTATTTTTAGGTATTGAAGTACTTATAATTTTTTCTGCAATATTTTTTGCAAGAATAGCACAAAGAACTGTTTTAGAAAATATTACAGACCCATTACAAGAACTGGAACAACTCTCTGCTCAAATTGCCCTAGGGAATTTGGATGCTCGAGCAGAGATTCCAGAAGTAGATGAACTAATATCACTTTCAAAAAATTTAAACGTAATGGCAGAGCGAATAAAGGTGCTTATCGAAGAAAATGTAGAAGAGCAAAAAAATCTACAAAAAGCAGAAATGCAATCACTTCAAGCACAAATTACTCCACATTTTTTATATAACACATTTGATACCATAATTTGGCTTGCCGAAGCAAAAGAAACAGAAAAGGTAGTAGAAATAACCCGTGCATTTTCAATTTTTTTCCGTATTTCATTGAGCAAGGGAAAAGACTGGATTACCGTTGAACAAGAAATTGAGCACATCAAAAGTTATTTAACCATTCAAAAAATTAGGTATAGAGACATCTTAGAATATGAAATTGATGTTGACTCTCAAATGTCAAAAATTCCTATGCTTAAACTAATACTACAACCACTCGTTGAAAATGCATTATATCATGGCATAAAAAATAAACGAGGAAAAGGGAAACTTATAGTAAAAGGAAAAATTGAAAATAATCACATGATTTTTACTGTTTCTGATAATGGCATTGGGTTTCAAACTGAAAGGCTTGAAAAGGTTGTTTCAGAAATGAAAAGTAATAAAGGTACAGAAAATCTTACCGCTGTATATGGCCTCTATAATGTGAATAAGAGATTACAATTATACTATTCAGAGAAGAGTTGTATTTCCATTCAAAGCGAATATATGCAAGGCACATCTATTTCATTTTCAGTGCCAATTGGAGAAAATAATGTATAAGGTTTTTTTTGTTGATGATGAAATAATTATTCGCGAAGGTTTTAGGTCATTCATTAATTGGGATAGAACCCCCTTTACTCTTGTTGGCGAAGCTCCTGATGGCGAAATTGCAATAGAAAAAATTCAAGAATTAAAACCAGATATTGTTGTAACTGACATAAAAATGCCATTCCTAGATGGTATTGAGTTATCTCGCATTGTTAAAAAAATTA
>CAZUPJ010000233.1:0-2901 GCA_964622185.1 uncultured Treponemataceae bacterium | reverse complement strand
CTTCTTTAATGAGTTTATCGGCTTCTTCTTTAGTCATAAACTTACCAATTGGTTTAGTTGGGTTATTAAAGGCAGGGTCGTTTTCATCAACTACAACTTGCGTAATAAGGGAAGTTATACTTTTTTTGATATTTCTGTTAAGAAGCTCTTCTCTTAAAGCATTTTGAATATCGTAGCCAATGTAGCCTTGGCTCATACCAACACACACTGACATTGGGATAACAGAAGTATCAGGGTGGTGTTCTTTGAACTCTTGCATTGCAAGATAAATCATCCCAACTTGAGGCCCATTTCCATGAGATATAACAACTTGGTGCCCTTCTTCAATAAGGTCTGCAATTGCTTTTGCAGTTTCTTTTACTGCTAACATTTGTTCGTGTAAATTATTACCCAGTGCATTTCCGCCAAGTGCTATAACAATTCGTTTTGATTCCATTGTTTTCTCCATAATAAAAAAGTAGTTTGTAGAATTATACCAACTAACAAGGTTCTTTACAAAAAATCTTGTTAGTTGGTTATAAATCCTGTAAATCACAGAAAGATAATTATTAATTACCCACTTATATTGTATCACAGATTATAGAAAAAGCAAGAATTATTTTTAGGAATACTAAATATTTTTTAGGCAATATTAAAAGAAAAAAGGGTGTTAATACGTTCATATCAACACCCTTTTTGAAAGACATTCTAATTCGTTAGTATAACTATAAAACTAATAATTAATCAAATGTTGCCTCAAGATCCCCAAATAAATCCATTTCTAATGTGATTGTTGCAACAGTAAAAAGATCTATTTCTTCCCAATAATACTCATCACCGAAAGAATCTTCAACCATTAAATCCCAGTATCGAACACCGTCATAACCACTAAATGTAACATCAAGTGAGTCTCCATATTCCAATATATCATCACCTAATATATCCTCTTCCCAAGAATCTGAAGAAGATGGAGATGCATAGATAAAATAAATATCTATACCTGTTTCATTTTCCAATGTAAAATCTTGAATACTTTGAGCAAACGAAAAAGTAGCCATTAAGATTAATACAATACACAATACACTTTTTTTTAACATAAATTGCCTCCTATGCTAGCACTTATTTATCTACTTATATTATAACATATAAAGAAAAAAAGCAATGACTTTAGAAAAAATCTTCCTTATTTAACTTAGCCTTCTAATTTTTTTTTATACGGGGCTATAATTGCTGCATTCATTTTCGAACGATACTTAGCACGGATTTTTGCATTATTCATAAACATTCCAACAATCATCATAAGCATTGTTCTACCCTTATTGTTTTGAGGTAAATCATTATAGATTCCATGTTTTTTATAAAACTTGTGATCGGCTTTCATAAAGCCTCTCATAACATAAATTAAGTCCCTAAAAATCATTCTCCCGCCAACACCATAAAACGTTTGTGGCATGTAATAGGTATTTTTAAGTGAATAATCAAGCTTCGAAACCATTGCCTTTAGTGTTTCACTATCTGTTGCAACACCACTTAAAAAGGTATGGGCAACTTCGCTTCTGCTTTCAATAAGAAAGCGAACATTGGTTTCTTCTTCGTAATTTCCGCTAACAAGATAGCCAATAGGCATACCAACAAATACGAATCGGTGCCCATTACAAAATTGCCTGTCATCATAGCACTTAAAAAGAGGTCCCATAGAATGATCTACAATTTCAAAGGCATAGACAATTGCATCAGCACTTAATATTTCAGTTCGTAAATAAGTATCAAAGCCATCTTTATGAATACATTTTCCATCGGTAACACAATCAAAGCATCCTAGACAACCTGCAGAAAAAGGAAAACCTGCAAGATCCACCGTTTTTGTTTTGTATGGAAAAATTGCCTTAAAATCATCAATCATATTTTCGAGGCTTTTATTTTGTGTGGTAGAATCGGTTATAATCACCGCAGTGTAGGCATCTGTTTTTGGGTTTTCGTCAAATTTTTTATCATATTGTAATTGCTTTTTTTCAATTATGTTCGGTACTTCATATAATTTATTTTCAATGCTAAAAAGTACGTAGTTAAAAAACTTTACGAGATCGACTTGCCCTTTTTTATATAACATGTCGTCCATATCAGCAGATATACCTTTTATATATTTAAGCCCTAGATCATAGCAATTTTCCTCAATATATTTATGTGCAGTAACATCGTAGAAATGTTTTGATGTTGTTATCTGAGTTGCAAACTTACCACTTACATTAAGGTTCTTTTCTTTTAACAATCGTATAATTTTTTGCAATTGTGATGGGGCTAAAAAAGTATAGATTGGATAAGCAAATAGAATAATGTCAGCTTTTTTTACGCTTTCTTCAATTTCGTGAAAATTTTTCTCATAATACTTTATTTTTTGCCCAACATTTAAGATTTCAAATTCATCTTTCAAAAATTTCTTTTGCAAATATAACACTGAGTGCAATGTTACACTATGAGCCCCTCTTGGAGATCCATTTAACACACATACCTTCATTTTTCTTTTTCCTTTATTAAATACGTAAGCCATATCATAAAGATATGGCTTGATGAACTACTATAGCATAAGCAAGATAAAAAAGCAAATGAATGTAATAATATTTTACATAGTGTAAGCAAAAACTAATATAATATACACCAGCCTCAAGCACAAAAAAACAGCCGATAGCAACTTCTTCCAAAATCACCATCGGCTATTTATAAATCTGCGGGCAAAGATCCCTCGACTTACGCTCGGGATGACACAAGATGTCAAGATTAAAAAACCTCACCATCTTCGCCCTAACAATTATTCATTATTAATTGTTAATTATTTTTCGTGTCTTACCTTTCCTACTTTTTCCAAATCTAACAATGTTTTTGCAGGGTCTTTTTGTTGTGCAAGGAAAATCATAGCAGCAATAA
>CAZUPJ010000232.1:0-2911 GCA_964622185.1 uncultured Treponemataceae bacterium | reverse complement strand
TCGAAAATGCCACCGCTTAAGTTAAACCAAATTAAACATGTAAGTCCACCTGCAAGTAAACCTGCAATAGCACCGTTTCGTGTAGAGCCTCTCCAAAAGAGTGCCAATAGAATAACTGGTGCAAAGGAAGCACCAAAGCCACCCCATGCAAAACTGACAAGGCCAAAAATGGAACTATTTGGGTCGAGTGCGATAATAAACGCAATGAGTGCTACAAGGCATACGGTTGCTCGACTTAGTATGAGTGTTTCTTTTTCAGTTGCATTTTTTCGTATAAAGCCCTTGTAAACGTCGCGCGAAAATGCAGATGACGCCACTAAAAGCTGTGAGTCTGCTGTGCTCATTGCCGCTGCCATTATTCCACAAAGGAAAATACCTGCAACAAACGATGGGAACAAGTCCATAATAACTGCCAAGAAAATGGTATCTGCTTGGTTATCGGCGAGCAGTGTTGGGAACAGATATTGTTTACCAATCATTCCAACTGCTATTGCTGCTATAAGTGCTATTGTTACCCACACCATTGCGATTCTTCTTGATAGTGCAATTTCTTTGTTTGAACGTAGTGCCATAAAGCGAACCAAAATATGAGGCATACCAAAGTATCCTAAGCCCCATGCTAGGTTCCCGAGTGTTGAAATAATTGATAAAGAAGATCCTGCGTCTTCAGTAAATGGTGACATAAACTGGGTTCCGAGACTTGCAACTGCTTGGTAGGTTTCCATCGGTCCACCTAAAAAGATTACCATTACAATTACTGAAAGTGTTAGGGCAAAGAACATTACCATACCTTGAATAAAGTCTGTTGCACACACTGCCAAATAACCGCCCAATAGTGTGTAGGCTACAATTACCACAACACCAAGAATTAACGCGTAGAGGTATGGAATACCATATACAGAATTAAATACCTTTGCACAAGCTACGAAACCAGAGGCTGCATACACGGTAAAAAATACCAAAATGAAAATGGTAGCAATAAGGCCTGTAACGCGAGATTTATCTTTGAATCTATTTATAAAAAACTCAGGGATTGTAATTGCATCTCCTGCGTGGATAGAAAACTTTCTAAGGCGTTTTGCGACGATGAGCCAGTTTAGGTACGTTCCAACCAAGAGCCCAATTGCAGTCCAAAATACGCCACTTAAACCGGTAACATAGGCAACACCAGGAAGCCCCATTAAAAGCCATGCCGACATATCGGATGCTTCTGCACTGAGTGCTGTCATCCAAGGGCCAACCTGTCGTCCTCCTAAGAAAAAGTCACTTGTGTTTTTTGTTTTTTTTACATAGCGAAGTCCAATAAAAATCATTATACCCAAATAGCAAATAAAGGCTATAAGAATATTAATTGCATCCTTTGTCATTTTTATTCTCCTGTTTTTATATACAGTAACGTATTTAGTATAAAGAGGATGGACTAAAGGGTCAAGGTTTTTCGTCTAAATTATTGAAAATTTATACACTTTTTTTGTATTTTTATTCAAGTCTTGGTGGCGCGTATAAGTCCAGTAAAGCAGGAGCTTCTTCCTAAAGGCCAGTGGCAGGCAGAGTTAGAATGACAGGACGGGGCAATGAGATTTCTCGACATAGATGCAATAATCCCCATTGGACGCAACCTTTTGCCAAAAACGTAAAACGAACGTTTTGAGAAAAAAGTGAATGGGAACTCGCGTAAACTGAGTCCTTGCGAGAAAACACATACTCTGCTATACTCTATTAAAGGAACGTAAGAAATTATGATAAAAAAGGGAAGCCTTGTTTTATACAAAAATCAATATGCACTTGTTACAGAAGTGGGCGATAAATATGCAATTAGTTTTCCAGGCGGAAGACAATCGGTGCGTGAAAAAGACATTGCACTTTTGCACGAGGGACCAGTTACTTCTCTTTCTTCCATAGAAATAGGAGATAATTCCGCTTTACAAGAAAGTCTAAATGAAGCATGGGAACTGTTGCAAGACGAAGATGAACATACTTTTTCCTTATCACAAATTGCAGAACTTTCTCTTGGAGATTTTCAAGCTCAAAAAGCGTGGGCTTTATACTCAGCCTTAGTTGCGCATTCCAAGTTTAATCCACAAATAGTACAAAATCCACACGAGCCAACATTTTCGCTTAGAACAGAAGAAGAAGCAAATGCCATTATTGCAAAAGAAAACGAAAAAGGAAAAGAGGCCGAAATTAGAGATGCCTTTATAAAACGCTTAAAGCAAAAAGAATTGAACTTACCCGAAGATGGCATTTACATGGGCGAAGTTGAATCGCTTGCATTTGGAAAAACTACCACTTCAAAAATTATGAAAGAAGCGGGCTATTCTTGTAGCCCTGAAAAAGCACACAAACTTTTACTCGATACCGGCGTTTGGAACTATAGCCGAAACCCACACCCATCGCGTTTTAATTTATCAAAACAATCGGCAAGCGAGCATTTAAGTCATCCGCCTGTTGAAGATAGAACAACGGTAAATCACATTGCCTATGCTATAGATAACACGTGGAGTACCGACCCCGACGATGCCATTGCCTTTGATGGAGAATATTTATGGGTGCATGTTGCAGACCCTGCAAGTACCGTAATGCCAGATTCCCCAATCGATATTGCAGCAAGAGGGCGTGGTGCAACGCTTTACCTTCCAGAAGGTGCATCCCGTATGCTTGCAGAAGAATCGTTAACCGATTATGCACTAGGTCTTGCAGAAGCGCTTGAACCGCCTGAGTTATCAAGAGCGTTATCATTTAAAATGAAACTAGATAACGATGGTGCAATTGAAGAAGTTGAAGTTTTAAAAACCTTTGTAAAAGTAGAACGCCTTACGTATGAAAAAGCAGACGAATTACAAACAGAAAACTATCTTGCACCTCTTTTTGCCATTGCAGAAAAAAATGTAGAAAGAAGAAAAGCAAATAA
>CAZUPJ010000231.1:0-2954 GCA_964622185.1 uncultured Treponemataceae bacterium | reverse complement strand
TGAACGTTCCCGAAGTATTACTTTCGGGACATCACGAAAATATTCGAAAGTGGCGACTTAAAAAAAGGCTTGTAAAAACCTTAAAAAATCGCCCAGATTTAATTCATCTTGCCCGTATAAACGGCACTTTGACTGAAGAATCTGAAAAAATGCTTTTGGATGCATTAAAAGATGGAGATAATGATGGACATTATTAGACAAATTGAAGAAGCTCAAAAAAGAGAAGATATTGTTGCTTTCAAAGTTGGAGACACCATTAAAGTGCACTTCAAAATTATTGAAGGTAAAAACGAACGTATTCAGGTGTATGAAGGTCTTGTAATCTGTTTTAAAGGTGCAGGTTCTACAAGAACATTTACCGTTCGCAAAAACTCATACGGAGTTGGTGTAGAACGTGTGTTCCCACTTCACTCACCTCGTATTGCAAAAGTTGAGTTTGTACGTCCTGGTAAAGTACGTCGTGCTAAGCTTTACTACTTACGTGGTAAAATTGGTAAGGCTGCAAAAGTACGTGAACTTATTATTAAAAAATCAGACAGAATTGCAAACGAAAAAGCAGCAGAGAAAAAAGCTGACTAATGCAAAAAATCGGCATCCGTGCCGATTTTTTTTATCGTGTTTTGGCATTGCCAAAGCACCGTAGACTTTTCGACTTAGAGGTATCCGTGTCGCTACTAATTACGCTACTAAGTTGAGTTGCCGTTTTTTGTGATACCTTTTTGTCTAAAAATAAGTCTATTCTTCTGAGGCTTTTTACTATTTCTTTTCTATTGACATTTAATTGGCATTATGTCATATTTAGTAAGAATTGAGGGGAATATAAGGTAAAATATCTTTTTTTACTAGTCATATAGTGAGTAACGGAGATATTCTCAAAAACTTAAATTTTATTATATTAAATATCCTTATATTTTTATACTTTACTGAGGTGCTCTGTGGATATTTTTGGTACACGATCAAAAACGTTTTCATTTATCATAGTATTTATTACCGTTGTTGTAATAGGCTTGTTACTTACTATGGGAAAGTTTTCTGTGGATGATTCTATTCTTAATGCATCTATAAAAGAAACTGAAAAAATTGGTGATCAATTAAAGTTGTATTTAGAAGAAGCTTTAGAAGAAGGCGAGGATGACCTTTCCTTGCTAGCCAGTTATATGGCAAAAGCGCACATCACAAAAGAAACAGCTGTTCAATTTTTAAAAAGTCAATCACATGTTGAAGAATTTGAAATACTCTATTACGTTGATACAGACGGAAACGGTATAAAACGCACTGGAAATACATACAACTTTTCGAATAACAAATCTTTTTTGCATGCTCTCGAAAGAGATTTCTATATAGACAAGCCTCATGTATCATTTGAAACTGACGAGATGGTTTTTGATATTTCAGTTCCCGTAATTATTGACAATATGGTAAGTGCCGTGCTTTACAGCCAAATTTCTTTAGATGCACTTTTTGAAATTGCTAAAGAACACACTGAAGGTACAGGTGATGTATTTATTGTTGACTATAACCTTAATTTTATTTATTCTTCGAGCGAAAATCATATAAATGAAGCTACGATTCCAAGTGGCGATGTATCAGAAATGGGTTATGAAAATGTACTGCAAGCACAAGCAAACTTCCTAAACGGGATGCCTGGTAGTTTTTTCTATGATTATTATGGTACCTCTAAGGTTATGACTTATATGCCTATCAATATGACCGACTGGGTGTTAGCAATAAATGTGGAAACGGATGCATTAACAAGCGAGCTTGCAATAGCTTCTCAGAGATATGAAGTTATTGGTGACATAGTATATTGGATAATCATTTTTCTTGTATTCTATATTGCTTTTGTAAATAAAAAGTCAACAAAAGAGTTAGAAAAAAATGCATTTTATGATGATCTAACTGGTCTTCCAAATATGACTAAGTTACAAATCGAAATTAAAAATTTACTAACAAAACATCCTCATGACAAATTTACGTTACAAAAAATGGATATTGCAAAGTTTAGTGCAATTAATGAGTTGTACGGATTTGAAGCTGGTGACAAGGTGCTTTTAACAATTGCTGGTGTAATGAACGATATTACAAAGAATATTGAGAAAACGTTTATATGTGCAAGAGTTGGAGTAGATGAGTTTTTAATGTTTGCAGGAAATGGATACTTAGAGAATGACGATTCTGCAAGAGATAATAGCGAAGAATATTTTAAGTCTCTTATTCCAGAGCTTAAGGATTTTGAATTTATATTTAGGTATGGTCGCTATTTCTTAAAAGAAGGTGAAAACGACGTAATGGATATGATAGGAAAGACTACTTTAGCACATAATATGGCAAGGCTTAATCCTCATCAAAAAACCTGGGATTATGATGATGTACATCGTCAGGAATTACGAACTAATACTGAAATAAATAATAAACGTAAAAGAGCTTTAGAAAATAATGAATTTAAGGTATTTTTGCAACCTAAATTTTCTGTTAATGATAATACACTTGTTGGAGCCGAAGCGCTAACACGTTGGATAGAGCCTGATGGCAATATGATAGTTCCTGACAGTTTTATACCTCTCTTTGAAAAAAATGGATTTGTTGTTCAAATTGATAAATTTGTTTTAGAAAATGTGTGTATCATGATTAAAGGATGGATTGATGCTGGACTAGTGCCTGTTCCAGTTTCGGTAAATTGTTCAAGAATAAACTTAAATTCTCCACATTTTGTGGAAGATACTGTTTCAATAGTGGATAAATACAACATTCCACATGAATATATAGAAATAGAGCTAACAGAATCAACAACAATTGAAAATGAGCATAGTATAGTAAAATTATTTGAAGACCTTCATAAGCATGGATTTAAAGTATCAATTGATGATTTTGGTGCAGGTTATTCTTCGTTGGGTATGCTAAAAAATCTTCAGGCAGATGCTATTAAGCTAGACAGAAGCTTTTTTATTGCAAGT
>CAZUPJ010000230.1:0-2957 GCA_964622185.1 uncultured Treponemataceae bacterium | reverse complement strand
ACACCATGATTTACAATCGGTCAAATGAAGATTCAATATTTAATTCATTTCTATACTTTGCGACTGTTCTACGTGCAATGGTAATACCTTTTTTTTCTAAAAGTACAGATAGTTTTGAGTCTGACAATTGTTTTTCACCTGATTTTTCATTTTCCGTTAGAAGCTGTTGTATATGATGCTTTATCGATTCCTTAGAATTTTTTATTTCGCCATCGAGCATCTCATTACTTTTTACTGCAGTAGTAAAAAAGTACTTTAATTCAAAGATTCCCCAGTCGCATTGGAGATACTTTCCGTTTGCAATTCTTGATACAGTAGCTTCATGCATGCCTATTGTGTCTGCAACATCTTTTTGCGTAAGTGGCACAAGATGTCCAGGACCTTTTAGAAAAAAGTCTACTTGATGATTTACAATTATTTGAACAGCATGATATATTGATTTTGTGCGATATGAAAGTGCATTCATAAATGTTTTTGCATTTTGTACTGATTCATGCACAAAGCGATGATTTTCCTTTGATGCTGTTTTTTCTTCAATTATTTTTGTATATACTGATGAAAGCGTAATTTCAGGTAAGCTTCCTTTCAGAAACTCAACCGTAAGCGCATGTGAATCAGTATCATTGTTATGCTCATTTTGTTCATTTTTATGTACAATAATTTCAGGAATAGCATACTGTACACTTGAATCAACAGGATTAAATTGCCGAGCAGGATAGGGATCAAGATTTCTAATACATTGCAATGCCTTTTCCACATCTGCAATTTCACACTCTAGACCTTTTTCGTGCAAGATTTTTGTTATAAGGTTTGGGCGTTTTTTTTCTAATACACTAAAGTAGTCTTCAAGAATAGTGAAAACAAGCAAAGGGTAATCTGAATGCATTTTTGCTTGAAAAAGCAAGCTCTCTTGAACATTTGCAAAAGCAATTCCATGAGGATCAAAACCGCGTATCACTTCAAGCATATTTTCAAGTTGTTCTGACGTTTCATTTGGATACAAAAGATTTTCTGGTAAGGCGGAATAAAAGCCATGGTTATCAAGATTTTGTATTATCCTTTCCCCTAAATCACGCTCTGCATCGCTGATAGGTAAAAGCGATAATTGAAAGAGAAGATGTTCTTGCAAAGATTCTTCATGGTCGGCCGTGTTTTCTAAAAATGACTGAAAGTTATCGCTAGCCGTTAAAAATCGAGATGCTTTTTCGGGCACAACATTTCGTACGGATAAATTTGCATCGCTTACAATTTCTATTGCAGGATTCTTTTCGGCTTCTTGATATATTTTGTCAGACAATTCTTCTATGGGAAGCCGCAAAAGTTCAATTGACTGAATCATTTGAGGAGAAAGTTTTAGTTGCTGTTGCATTTTTTGAGAAAAATCAAGCTTAAAAGTTGCCATAAAAATTCCTATTGTCCATGCACAAGTATAGCATAGTATTTCATTTTTCGGTATACTGTCAGCATGAATTTATTAAAAAAATATGGCTTATCCATTGCGAACATTCTTTTGCCAAAAAACGACATTGACATAAAAAAATGGGCAGTTATTGCTTGTGATCAATATACCCAGGATACCGAATACTGGAAAAAAGCATGCGATATTGCAGAAGATAGTCCTTCAACCTTACACATGATTTTACCAGAAGTTTATTTAGGAGACAGTATAAAAAAAGAAGAGCGAATACAGAATATTCATACAACTATGCAACAATACATTGATAAAAACATTTTTCAAGATGAAAAAAAATGTTTTGTGTATATAGAGCGTAAAACTGCATATAATAGAATGCGAAAAGGGTTGGTTGCAGTAATTGATTTAGAAACATACGATTGGAAACCTTTTACAAAAAATATTATTCGATCTACAGAGGCTACAATTATTGATAGAATTCCGCCGAGAGTAGCCATACGAAAAGGTGCTCCAATTGAAAGCCCTCATATTATGCTTTTAGTTAATGACCCTGATAAAGTATTGGTTGAAAAAACAGGAAATTTAGTTTCCAAAAATAGTCCAAGCTATGATAGCGATTTAATGCTAAACGGAGGTCATATTACCGGATGGACGATAGAAAAAGATAATGAGTTTGCCGAAATTGAAAAGTCTTTACAAATAATAGCAGAAAAAAATACCGATAAAGATGGATCTGTTTTTATGTTTGCAGTAGGAGATGGGAACCATTCGCTTGCTACGGCAAAAGCTGTATGGGATGAAACGAAGACTGAGCATAACGACACAGAAAATGCAAATGAACGCTTTGCACTTGTTGAAATTGTAAACATTTTTGATGATGGTTTAACATTTGAGCCAATTCATCGCGTACTGTTTGATATAAAGTCAAAGGATTTCATTACTTATGTACAAAAAAAATGGAATATTGATGTTTTAACTTTTGAAACCTTTAAAGAATTAGAATCTACAGTAGCAAAAAACCCTGCAAGTTTTGCTCTTATATATAGTGAAAACGGAAAAACGGTTTACACTTATATTAGCACCGACAAAAAAGGACTTTTAGTAAGCTTTTTACAACCGCTCATTGATGATTTTATGAATGGCAAAAACACTGACGATATTGACTACATTCATGGTAGCGAAGAACTTTGCCGTTTAGCACAAAAAGAAAACACCCTTGGCCTATTTTTACCACCTATTGAAAAGGATTCCTTTTTTGCAACTATTGAAACAAATGGACCACTCCCGAGAAAAAGTTTTTCTATGGGTGAAGCTGATGAAAAACGTTTTTATTTAGAATGTAGAAAACTGTGTAGCAAATAACATATTGAATATTTCAGAAGAGAAAAGATTCCATATTTTGGAGTCTTTTTTTTGTGCGTGTAAAAATTCTAAAAGAATTAAAAATAAAATTTGACAAATGTTTAATTTTGTGCTATTGTACAAAAGCTTATTGCAAGTCATGCTGTATTATAGCTTTTCTTTTACAATTGAATCACCAATA
>CAZUPJ010000229.1:0-2962 GCA_964622185.1 uncultured Treponemataceae bacterium | reverse complement strand
CCAAGGGATCAGGTGGCGACATTGATGACGTATTAAAAGTGCGCAACGCTACAAAAATTGTACAAGAAAGAGAGCCATCTTTATTAGTTGAAGGTGAAATGCAAGCAGACGCTGCCTTGGTACCATCAATTACTGAAAAGAAAGCACCTGGAAGTTCAATTTTAGGTAAAAAAGTTAATACACTTGTATTCCCAGACCTAAACGCAGGAAACATTGGTTACAAGTTAGTACAACGCTTTGCAGGAGCTGATGCTTATGGTCCTATCCTACAAGGTTTTGCTCTTCCAATTAGTGATCTTTCAAGAGGTTGTTCAGTTGATGAAATTGTTACAACATCTGCAATTACACTTGTTCAAGCGGGAAAATAATTCCTAATTGTTAGGGTTTAGATGTTGGTATAAAAAGTAGTGGTTTATTATAAACCACTACTTTTTTTTTAAGGGTGTGTTAGCAGGAATCTTATTTTGGGGAACAGAACCTCATCGAATTTATGCGGGCGACACTATGTGAAGCTCCAATTCTTTTCGCAGGGTTAAAATATAATTATTTTTTTTATCTTCATTCATTTCGGTCATAACTTTTCGCTTTGTCAGGGAAAAAGCAGAGTTCGCTTTTCTTAAAAAAGTGGGTTATTAGTTTTTTGCTAGGTAAGTTATACACTTCTTTTGCTTGTATGCTCCAACATACTTTTGAGGGACATTTGTATGTATGTCTTATACTGTTTTTTAATTGTTTGTAGGTTACCATCCAACACTCCTTTTCTCCTACCATTTATTGTAAGGCTGATTTTTATAAAAATGCAAGTCAATTTTAGTCAAAAAAAGTCAAACAGAGTCAAGGGTTAAAGGGACTACAACCGTTAATGTAGGTGTAAAAAATACTTTTGACAAATTCTGTATCACCCCTTATAATTAAACTATGCAAAAAGAAATAACACAAAAACAAGTACTTCTCGATACTTTAGGTAACATTGCAAACCCTGGTTTTGCAAAAACAATGCTGTGGGACTATAACCGAGAGAACATAAAAATGCCGAAGGCTCTCATTAAAGAGTGGGATTATTATCTAATAAATAATGGCAAGTATGCCCTTGCTCTCACCATTGCAGACATGGGTTACTTGGGTGCTCTTAGTGCAAGTATTGTAGACTTTGAGAACGTAACACAAATTACAAAATCGAGTGTATGTTTGTTTCCTATGGGAAAAGTGAACATGCCAAAAACATCTCTTGAAGGAGATGCTTCTTTTACAAATGCAGGTGTGTCGTTTAGTTTTAAAAATGATGGTAAAACACGTCATTTAATAGGAAAGTATGCGCGGTTTGGAAACAAAGGTGAAACGCTTACCTTTGATATTGTGTTAAAAAATGAACCAAAAGAAAGCATGGTTATAGCAACCCCATTTAACGAAAGTAAGCGATTTTACTACAACCAAAAAATAAATTGCATTGAGGCAGAGGGAATGTTTTCTCTTGGCGATTCGATGTACCCTTTTGAAAATAAAAATGGTTCTTTAGGAACGCTTGATTGGGGAAGAGGATGCTGGACGTATGATAACACCTGGTACTGGGGAAGTTTACAAACTGTTTTAAACGATGGATCAAGCTTCGGTTTTAATATTGGCTATGGGTTTGGAAATACAGAAAACGCAAGTGAAAACATGCTTTTTTATAAGGGGATGGCACACAAGTTAGAAGATGTTGCTTTTAACATTGCTCAAAAAAATGGTAAAGATGATTTCATGTCTACGTGGACTTTTACCTCAAGCGATGGTAGGTTTGAAATGATTTTTGAGCCACTTATTGATAGATACGCACCTTTTAACCTTGGCTTTTTTTGCATGATTCCGCATCAAGTATTTGGGAACTTTTCAGGAAAGGCGATTCTTGATGATGGAACGCAAATAGAGCTTAATCGTGTACTCGGGTTTGCAGAAAAAGTGCATAATAAGTGGTAGGTTAAGAGAGGCCTTTTCCATCTCTTGAAACATTCTCTTTTTTATGGTATATTGATGGAATACTTAAGTGTGCATCAAAACAGTGTTGCATTGTTCCTCGTGACTTATAAGAGACTTAGCATGAAAATTCAAAAAACATTATACGAAAGTACTGAACAGCTTAAACAGTTTGTATCTCAAAATGACTTTGATGCAAACTATACATGGCTAGTTAGAATACACGCATCAATGCCAAGCAAAGATGAATGTTTACAAATTGCAAAAGAGGTAAAGTCACTATTACCAGAAGCTACTGTAATAGGATGTACGGTAAGCGGTGTTATTTTTGATGGCACAATATACGACGATAAAACCCTTATTATGTGTACTGGCTTTGAACGTGCTACGGTACTTACAGACTTTTTCCCCATTAAAGATAAAGATGACAAAGAAATAGCTACCCACATAGAAAAAACCTGTAATGACCATAATCCTGCCGTTGCAATAATGCATGTTGGGGGCATTACATCATATTCTGAGCGTATTGTAAAGAGAATATCAAAGGCACTTCCAAACGTACCATTTGTTGGTGGTATTGCTGCCTGTCAAGATGAACAAGGAAATGTAAACTCGTATGTTTTTAATGAAAATGAAGTATACGAAAATACTATTAATATAACCTATATAAGTAGTGACTTTGTACTAGCCTATGCAAATGCTATTATTGGACACGCACCGATAAGTGAAGTACACACTATTACTGCTATGTCTGGTACTCATATTGATGAAATAGACGGTGTTCCTTCTGTAGATTGGATTAATAGTAAGCTTGGAACAACACAATTACAAGAAAACAAAGACTTTGCCGCAACGGTTTCAACTGATATTTTGGTGCGTTTTCCTTTTGTGCTTGAGGGGCGAGACGGCTCCAGCAGATTTGTACAATACGATGCACAAACAAATAAAATACAGCAGTACTATTCACAAGTAGAGTCAGGAACGAAGTTTCGCATAGGCTATGTTAGCC
>CAZUPJ010000228.1:0-2984 GCA_964622185.1 uncultured Treponemataceae bacterium | reverse complement strand
TATCGGCATTTTTTTTTATTCCTGTTATGGCACCACTAATTGAAAAAGCAAGAGTTCCTATTATTTCTAAAATAAATATTATAGTATGCATAACTTATGTACGTTCAATGCCTCTACAAAATCTAATAAAAAAGAATACGCCTACAATAAAAGTACAAAATGAAAGTATATTAAGTAAACTCAAAAGCACGGAACTAATGTACCCTTTTTGATATAAGAGTGCGGATACAATCATTGTTACAATACCAACAATGGCTAATAAAGAAAAGCGTATATTTCGTAACTTTTTTTCTTTTTTTCGTGCTTCAGCTTTATCAAAAAACCACTCAAAAAAACCTAAAAGTTTGAGCCATATTTTTCTAAATCCTTTTGGATTTTTGTAGCGTTCTAAAGCGGCAATTCCTTCAAAAATTTCATCTTCAGTAAAATCGAGGCGCTGTATATTTTCTTCTAATTCTAATTCTAGTCGAGTAAGCTTTGCCTTTGCATTTACAAAAGTAGTAGGTATGGTTTCCCAGCCAAGTTTTTTTGCAGCTGTTAAACGTCTAAAACCAGCAATAAGCTCATACTTTTCACTAATAACTATAGGATTCATAAGCCCGTGAGTTTGCAAACTTTCCATAAGGCCTTCGATGTTACCATTTTCTTTTCTTATTCGTTTACGTACTTTTATATCAGAAATATTTACATGCATACTTTTCCTCACATATCAGTATATCACAAAAAGTCTGTTATAGCTCTTAATTTAGCAAAGAATTTCTTGTAGGAAGTTTCCTTTCTGCACTACTTTCTTCATTTTGACTATCTTCAGTGCTACTTGTAGTTCCTATGCTTGGTCGTCGATTTTGACTAGTCGTGCTTGTATTTAGAAACGATAAATCTAAAACCAAACTTTGAGATGAATCAGCCACAGAAGTATCTACACCAGAAATTAACATCTTTTGCCGCAATAACTCAGTTGCTCTAACTTGTTCCCTTTCACGTGCAGTATGGTATTCACAAAGACTTGTGGGCTCTGTACCTTCTAGAAATAGGCGAGTAGTTTTTGAATGTCCGCATGCAGTTGTTAGTAATTGACCCGATACTGCACAAACATCTGCTTCAATAATGCCTGTTTGAGGTTTAGTAAAGGTTTTATATGGCACATCTTCATTTGCAATAGCCATAAACTCAGCCCATGCCCATCCTGCTAAAGTCGATCCTGTTATTGTTGGTCCTAAAGATTGTCCGCGAGTATCAAAACCAAACCAAAACGCTGCCGTATAATATGGTGAAAAACCAACGGTCCAAGCATCATCTGAGTTTTGTGTTGTTCCCGTTTTTCCTGACATTGGGAGTATATATTCATCACCATTTGAATTAGTATAGGTGAATCTCTCGCCAAAGTATGTAGGACGTCGCAGTGTACCTGCTTGTACAGTTCCTTCAAGAAGGTGGGTCATAATAAAAGCTGTTTGAGGCTCCAACAGTTGTGTTGCCTCGCCTTTTTGTTGTTGTTGTAATCGTATATCTCTTTCAGGTTCTAAAATAACAATTCCGTTTTTATCCTCAACAGAGCGAATTGCCATTGGAACAACTTCAACCCCTTGATTTGGGAATACAGCAAACGCCTTTGCCATTTCAAGTGGAGTAACAGTATTAACACCAAGTGCAAGAGGAAAATAAGGAAGAAGTCCTCTAGTTTCATATTGGTCGGGTGGAATACCTAAAAGTTCACCTGCTTGCTGTATTGTTTCGGTAAAGCCAACACCTTGTAAAACTTTAAGAGTTGGAATATTCATAGAAGTTGCCAAAGCGTACCACAGTTGAACAGAACCTTCCCAAGTACCCAAATAGTTTTGAGGAATATACGGAGTACCGTCTGCATTTTCAAAAACATATGGAGCGTCTTCAAAAACACTTGCTTCTGTAAATGTGCGTGTTTCAATTGCAGCCGAATACATCAAAGGTTTAAAAGAGCTTCCTGGTTGTAGCATTGCTTGAGTTGCTCGAATAAATTGATTATCTTGAGTATATTCGCTTCCACCAACCAAGGCTGTAATGTATCCCGTATTATTTTCTAAAGAAATCATTGTTCCTTCTACGGTAGTTTTTTTACTGTCTTCAGATGCAAGAGCATTTGCTCTATTTACAATACCTACCTTTAGTTCATCAATATCAAACATTAACGATAAAACATCAAGCATAGGATTTAGTTCATTTTTATAGGTTGTGTAGGAATTTACTTGAACCCGTTGCTCAGAAACTTTTAGTTCAGGAATGTCAAAAACGAGCGAAATAAGCTCTGTCATAGGTGCATACGTTTGTATATCTTGTCTGTCGCCTGTATTGCTGTTTTCATAACGTCTATTTGCTTCATTTATGTAATACTCCATAACACTTTGTGCCGCAAGTTGATGCTTCATATTCATAGTAGTATGAACGGTGTAGCCATCTGTATATACATTCATTGTGCCATACATTAAGTTTTCAAGTTCACGGCGAACATACTCGCTAAACCATGGTGCTTTATCATCACGCATATAATACGCAGATGAACTGATACGGGTGTAGTCAAAATTGAGCCAAAAATCTTCATACTCAATATCTGCTTCTTCTTGAGTTAAAAACCCATACGCAACCATTTCATTTAATACATACCGTTGTCTATCCATTGCACGATTTGGATTTTCAAAGGGATTATAATATGTTGGATTTGATAACTGAATTACTAGCAAAGCAGCTTCAGCAGCTGTTATTTCTTCTGCATCGTGCCCAAAATAGTATTCAGATGCAGAGTTCACCCCGTATGTTCCATCGCCTAAATATACTTCATTAAGATATAATTCCATTATTTCTTCTTTTGAATATCGGCGCTCCATTTGAATAGCCCACCAAAGTTCAAAGATTTTTCTGGTTATAGTAATTTCAGTTCTATCAAGATAAAGAGTTCCTGCAATTTGTTGTGTAAGTGTACTTCCTCCACCTAAATTCATTCCCATTAC
>CAZUPJ010000227.1:0-2996 GCA_964622185.1 uncultured Treponemataceae bacterium | reverse complement strand
TGCCACTTTTTGTTGTTCCTAAATTTATTGATGAGCATACTCTGTCTGTTACTGCTAGAGCTTCAGGTATTGAATTTATGAGTTTTGTGTCGCCAACCGTTCTTCCTTTTTGCACAAGGGCTGAAAATCCGCCTATAAAATCTACGTTTAGTTCTTTTGCTATTTTATCAAGTGTTATTGCCCATTCTACGTAATTATCATCATTTGATGCTTCTGCTACCATTGCAATTGGTGTTACAGAAATACGCTTATTTATGATGGGAACACCATATTCTTTTTCAATGTCTGTGCCTGTTTTTACTAAGTTTTGTGCGTATTTCATTATTTTATCGTACATTTTAGTACGGCTTTCTTTACCTGATGAGGAGGCGCAATCTCTGAGTGAAATGCCCATGGTTATGGCACGAACATCAAGTTTATATTGCATAAACATATCGAGTGTTTCTTGAATTTCTAGTGGTGTAAACATCATAGTATTAGTTTTCCTTTTTTGTTAATATGTCCCATACAGCGGGATCTTCTTGTCCAAGGCACCAAAAGCCTGTTTTATCTATACCCATTTCTTTATACATCATTGAACGCTCTTGGATAGATTGAGCATCATCAAAGTATCCGGTTATAGTAATAGGCGTAGTATATGTAAAATGCAAAATATTGTTTGTTCTTTCTACATTTTGGATTTCATTTTCTTCTATTTGTCGAGTCATGCCTGAATGAAAAAAGGCTCGGTTTCCGTTTATGTCTCCCCATGTTCTGCCATAAAATGGTTGACCCATAACAAGTTTTTCTTTGCCAATTGTTTCAAGCGAATATTTTGCTACATTTTGTCCCCAATCAAAAGAGGCAACGGGACCTGGCTCCCCTCCGCTCCAATGTTCATCATACGCCATTACAAAAACACTATCAACTATTTTTGCAATTTGTTCATAATCGTAGGCATCTTCTGTTAAATACCGTGTTCGTGCAGGAATAGCAACTGAAAAAATCCTGCTTTCTACTTTTTCTGTGGATGGCAGTTGTTCTAAGCGATAATCGAGTTCTTCTAAAAAAGATATAAAGTTTTCTTTGTCGCTTGCAAGTACTAACTCATAATCAATTTGAAGCCCATCGTAATTATAGTCAACTACGGCAGATATCAAATCGCTTATAAGCTGCTCTCTAAAAGGGTACTCAGGGTTAAGCATCATGTGTGTTATGCCGCGATGATTTATTACCGCAACTAGATGTATTCTACCATCGTAAAAGCTAAGTTTTGTTGAATCAGGAACGCCTGTTAAAAAGCCTTGGTTATTTATTTCAGCAGCAAAGTAGCCAACATCTGTTATAGGTATGTCATTTGTCAGAGCTTTTTCTCTACCATCTAAAACATAAGCCCATATTTCTGAAAATCCAAAGCTGTTTTCTGCTACTTTATTTTTCACAGTTTTGTTTTCTGCTTCAACAGCACCCTTAGCACTTGTACACGAAATAAAAATGACGAGAATAAACGCCGTAACTAAGAGTTTCTTTGCTTTTTTCATGAAGCCTCTATATGCGGTGCATTGCATTAAAAACTTTTTCGTGCATTACATGTATGCCAACATTCATTTCGTTTCCTAAAGAATCCATTTCTTTTCTTAAGCCATCAATTCCTATAAGCGAGTCTTGAAAGTCAACCATCATCATCATAACAAAGTTTCCAGATAAAATAGTTTGACTAATGTCAATAATATTGACTTTTTTTTCGGACAATAATGCACTTACTCGAGCAATAATTCCTACTTGATCGGCCCCTACAACCGAAATAATAGCGTGTGATGTATTCATAAAAAAAGTATACCGCATAATACATCTTTTGTCATCCCTCAAAAAAAATGATTTTTTATACATTGCATCTTAAAAAAAATTGATTTTTTTCCGATAATGATGTATAAAAGGTTAAGGATTTTTTATGGATGCACAATATATTGATTTTTATTCTTCAATGATGAATAAAATAAACACAGCAACTGAAGAAAAGGTTTCAAAAGCTGATTTTTTAAAAGAAGTTTGCACATTTTTTGGCTTTGGAAATGGTTTTATTTATCAAAAAGATGAAACAGCAACCTTGTTCAAAACAGTTGATTATACGATTTATGGAAAAGACCCTTTAGAGGAAGAAATAGATTTTTCTTCAGAGCTGGGAGAAGCTTTGTATTCAGAATATTGCGACACTGCAATAATTTTATATTCAGAAAAAGATGATGAAGATTCACCCTTAAAATTGGAACTGGCTAGGATTTTTAAAGCTAAAGCCTATATTGTTGTTCCAATAAAAAATATACACGGAAATTTTTCAGGATTAATTGGGTTGGCAGATAGGCGAAGTACCAATAGAAGGGGTGAAGTAGATCTTAATAACTGCCTTTCTGTGTTGTCACTTTTAGTAAATGTTATCAAACTTGAAGTATATGAAACTGGTATGAAAAATGCTGAGCAAATTTTAGGCAGGGTGCTTGATCATACCTGTATTGATATTTATGTAAATGATTTTTATACTCATGAAATTTTATATGTAAACAAAAGCATGGCAGCTCCATATGGTGGTGTTGAAAACATGATGGGCAAAAAATGTTGGGCTTCAATTTTTACTGACAAAACAGGACCCTGCGATTTTTGTCCTGAAGCTCAGTTGATAGATGAAAATGGAAAGCCTACAAAAACCTATTCATGGGATTATCAGCGAGCTATGGATGGCTCATGGTTTCGCGTTTTTAGCTCTGCTTTTCCTTGGGTTGATGGAAAACTTGCGCACTTGGTTGCAAGTGTCGATATTACTGAAAATAAGCAAAATGAACTATTGGTAGAAAAGCTTGCAGATTGTGATGCGCTTACAGGGCTTGCAAATAGACGAAAACTATTAAAAGATATTGACTTATTTATTAGTGATGATACTTTGTTTGGAAAAGAGTGGTGTATGCTTTTTTGTGACCTAGACGGATTTAAGGAAATTAATGATACTCTCGGTCATGCTGCGG
>CAZUPJ010000226.1:0-2997 GCA_964622185.1 uncultured Treponemataceae bacterium | reverse complement strand
AATTTTATACCTGTAACTAAAATTTAATTCGAAATTCAGCATTTGTAATTAGGAATTATCCTATACTATACTTATAGCCAATAAGGTTTAAAAAAACAGAAAATTTGAGAAGAAAGTCTTAAATTTTGAGATAAAAAAATCTGCAGGATCTGTGGATTGAAAAAATAAACAATACCTAAGAGGCACGCGAACCATACTTTTATGGCGGAAAGGGAGGATGTTATAACTTATTCATAATTATTGTTGCTTAACTTTCGCGTACCACTTTTATGGTTGCAGAAAAATCTTCTTTTGCCAAGCCTTTTTCCAATGCTTGATCGTATACCTTTTTTACTGTGTGTTGTGATGGCATATTTACGCCTGATTCTTCTGCAAGGTTAATGCAAATGTTTACATCTTTTGCCATGTTTTCAACTGAAAAGGCTACTGAAAAATTCTCTTCGGAAATGGGTTTTGCTTTTCCGTCTAGGTAAAAGTTTTGACCACCGCCGTAGGAAATTGCTTGTGCGTACTCTAAAATATTAATGCCATTTTTTGCAGCCAAGGTTACTGTTTCATTTACGCCATTTTGTATTTGGGAAACAAGTGCATTGTGACAAATTTTCATTACAAGCCCTTTGCCGTTTTCACCCATTCTAACAACATTGTTACCCATGTAGAGTAAAATATCACGTGCTTTTTGGTAGGCTTCTTCTGTGCCTCCAACATAGATTCCCAAGGTTCCTGATATTGCGGCAGGCTTTGATTTTACAACCGGAGCATCGATAAATTCTGACCCTCTTGCTTTTACTAGTTTTGAAACTTCAATTGAAACGGCAGGATCTATTGTACTCATGTCTATACAGAATTTTGATGAATCTAAGTCTTCAAGAATGCTTTCATAAAGAGTTTGTACATGTTTTGATGTTGGCACCATTGAGATAATTATATCAGCGTTTTTACAAACTTCGTTCGCATTTTCACAGCCAATAGCTCCTTTTGATACCAGTAAGTCTACTTGTTCTTTTACAATGTCAAAAACAAAAACGCTATCGTTATGTTTATTAACAATATTTTCACTCATAGATTCGCCCATTATACCAAGTCCAATAAATCCAATTTTCATATTTTTTTCCGCCTTGCTTTATTTTTACTCTGTTATGGTGTTGTCCCATGCATTTTGGAATAGTACTAATCCTTGATCTGTAAAGGCATGGTTCATGCTTGCTTTATATACATCGAGAGCTGTTGTTACAATGTCTGCACCAGCTATTGCACAATCTACAATTTGCTTTGAAGTTCGTATTGCAGCGCAGATAATTTCTGTTTTTCCATAAAAGCCATAGTTTTTATAAATATCGACAATATTTTTAATATACTCTTTGCAATCTTCGCCACTTTCTTCTTTCCATGCAATAAATGGTGACACAAATAACGACTTGTTTTTGCCTGGTAAAATAGCTTGTGCAGGAGAGAACACTAGTGTTACATTTGTTCTAATTCCGCATTCTTCTAATTTTCTTGCGGCTGTTATACCAGCTTCTGTACAAGGTAGTTTTATTACAAAGTTTTTAGAAATTTCTGCAAGATTTTTACCTTCTGCTACCATTGTGTTTGTGTCGCTTATGTGTGGGTTAATTTCTACAGAGATAGGGAATGTATCAACACCTTCTAATCCTTTTGCTTTAGCCCATGCTGCAATTTCTTTAATTACGGTTAAGAATGGTTTTCCGCTAAGCATTATGTGTCTAGGGTTAGTAGTTACTCCATCAATTCTAAATGTTTCATACGCGTACTCAATTTCGTCAAGTTTTGCACTATCTAAAAAGTATTTCATAATAATCCTTTGCTTAATTTTGATAATAATACAATATTATACACTATATTGAGCTATTGTAAAAGTATTTTTTAGTTAAAATATATGCAAAAGTGTAATTTTTATGTTAAGAGTGCCACAGGATAATAATAGTCAGATTTTTTTTATAAAATCTGATCTTGCATAGTGCAAGGGACTCCGTTTCACCCTTCAATTATCTTTCAAAGGAGCAGCGAAGCTATCGGAAGGGTCGCAACGCGGTTCGTACCTGTAGGGACATGGCTTGCCATGTCCCTACTATGACCACCAAAATGGCACGAATGGAACCGTAAGACGGAAAATACGAATAGCCCAACCCGCCTCGGCGGATTGCACCAAAAAAAATTAGCCTTTTACAGAACCTGCAGTTAGTCCTGCAACAAAGTATTGTTGTAAGAATATGAACATTATAGCAACTGGCACTGATGCTATAACCGATGCGCTCATCATACCAATCCAGTCGTTTCCACCTTCGCCAGTAAACGTAAAAACCATACCTGATGCTATTGTGCGGTTTGCTGTGTCTGATATGAGTGTGAGAGCGTAAAGCAAGTCGTTCCATGCCCATACGAATGAGTAAATTGCAATGGTCATCATTCCAGGAATTGCGAGAGGGAAGATTATTTGGAACATTGTTTTAAAGTCATTTGCTCCATCGATAATTGCTGACTCAAGGAGTGCATTTGGAATTTGGTCAAAGTATGTTTTGAGGGTCCAAGTACCTACGGGGAGTGTGAGTGCAATGTATGCTAGAATAATTGAGCCGTGGTTGTTAATCATACCGAGTGATTGCATCATTGGGTAAATTGAAAGGAGTAGAAGCCCTTGCGGGAATGCTTGAGAAACCATTATAGCACCCATTACGCCCTTTCTGCCTTTGTATCGATATTTACTAAAGCTGTACCCTGCAAGTGCTGAGATAAATGTTGAAAGTGCACTTGATGCAATTGCTACTATAAGACCATTTTTTACATAGTTTAGAAACGAGCTGTTTTGGAGAACTCTAATAAAATTTGACAGGTCAAAGTTTTGGAAAAAACTTAGTTGGTACATTTCACTCTCTGGTTTTAACGCTGTTGAAACCATCCAAAGCTGAGGAAAGAACGCAAATATACCTATTAGAATCATAAGTGACCAAAACAGTATTTTAAAGCTTTTTGTAT
>CAZUPJ010000225.1:0-2999 GCA_964622185.1 uncultured Treponemataceae bacterium | reverse complement strand
GCATTTTGCTCTGTTTTTTTAGGGAAAGCAAGTTCTTTATGTCTAAAAATACCAGTTGCAAATGTGTAGAATAAAAAGTCTGCTAAATCGGGCACAACACATTCTGCACCTTCTCTCTCAATGGTACTAAAAATATCATTATTTGCCGTTGGATGAAACTTAACCAAAATTTCTCCAACTACCCCTACCCGCGGCTTTTTAACATCTAAAAGTGGTAACTTGTCAAAATCTTTAACTATACCCTTTACAAGATTGTCATATTTTATGGGGGAAAGTGATTTTAGTACCTTTTGAGCACGACCATTCCACTTACTATACATTTCGTTTGCAATTCCAGGATGTGCCTCATATGGTCGTGTTCTATACAAAACACGCATTAAAAGGTCGCCTACCATAACAGCTCTCATTGCACGAACCAATAATGGAGGAGTAATTTTAAACCCAGGATTACTTTCCAATGCATTTGCACTCAATGAAACAACAGGTATATGTTCCCATCCTGCATCTGCTAAAGCGCGCCTAATAAATGCAATATAGTTTGTGGCACGACAACCACCACCAGTTTGCGTAATAAGTAAACTTACATGATTTAAATCGTACTCGCCCGATTCAAGTGCTGCTATCATTTGCCCCGCTACTAATATTGACGGATAACACGCATCGTTATTTACATACTTTAAACCCGTTTCTACAGCGAGTGCATCAACATCGGGCAAAATAACAAAGTTAAAACCTGAGTATTCAAATGCCTTTTGCAAAAGCCTAAAGTGAATGGGCGACATTTGCGGTGCCAAAATAGTATGCGTTTTTTTCATTTCTTTTGTAAATATTTGGCGTTTATGTGCAGCAGAACGAATTTTAAACTTTCTGTTGTGTCTATGACGTTCTTTTACGGCAGCAATAAGACTTCTTATACGTATACGAACAGCACCCAAGTTTGAACCTTCATCAATTTTAATAAGGGTATACATTTTTCCGCGCGCTTTTAATATTTCTTCTACTTGGTCTGCAGTTACAGCATCAAGACCACAACCAAAACTGGTTATTTGAACTAGCTCAAGATTTGGCATTCCTGCAACAAAGGTTGCCGCACGGTATAACCTGTTATGATAGGTCCATTGATCCATAACACGTAGTGGCAGCTCAAGTGTCCCAAGATGTGCAACACTATCTTCGGTAAGTACTGCCAAACCAAGCCCTGCAATAAGCTCAGGCATTCCGTGGTTAATTTCAGGATCAATATGATACGGGCGACCTGCAAGAACAATACCTGTAGCACCTCTTCTTATAAGCACTTCAATTGCTTCTTCGCCTTGCTGTTGAATTTCTTTTCTAAAGCTGTCTTGCTCTTTCCATCCAGCAGAAACCGCTTTTTTCACCTCTGCGAGCGTAATATCTGAAAACTCTTTTACCAATTCTTCATATAGTCTCTCTGCAAGGCGTGTTTTATCATATATAGGCAAAAACGGATTCATAAAGATAATCGAATCATCTTTTCGTAGCTCGTCAACGTTGTTTCGTAATACTTCAGGGTAACTTGTCACGATAGGACAATTGTAATGGTTTCCAGCTGAAGAATCTTCTTTTTGCTCATACGGTGCACAAGGATAAAAAATAAATTTTACACCTTTTTCAACAAGGGCTGTAACGTGTCCATGTGCAATTTTTGCAGGATAACATACCGATTCAGAAGGGATTGTTTCAAGTCCTTTCTCATATACATCCCGGCTGGAGCGAGGCGAAAGCCGTACTCTAAAGCCAAGTTTTGTAAAAACAGTGTGCCATAGCGGATAGTTTTCGTATGTATTTAATACCCGTAAAATGCCAACGTCACCACGATATGCTTCATCTTGCGGAAGTGGTTTATAGGCAAAAAGCCGCTTATATTTCCATTCATAAAGGTTTGGAAGTGGTCCATCTTTACTTATATCTTCACCATCGGTATTTCTTGCATTTGACGCATCAACAATTTCACCAATCAATTTATTTTCATCGTTTGGCTCAAGCATTGCACCGCGTTCGCATCTGTTCCCTGTAATAAATGTTCTAACATATTTACCTGTATTAAAAGTGTTAATTGTCATAAGGCAATTATTTGAACATTTTTTACATCGCTCTAAGCGTAAAACTACATGAAAAGCATCGAGTTGTTCTACATCAGCAATATCTGATTTAAACTCTCCTGCTTCAATTTTTCGCTTTATTTCTGCTTTTTCTTCATCGGTTGCTCCAGGAGGAACTTCTGTTACATCTATCCATTGGTCAAGGGCAATAAGTGCAGCTCCAAAGGCTCCCATAAGACCTGCAACATCGGGTCTAAAAACGGTGATACCCGCTATTTTTTCAAAGGCACGCAAAACGGCATCGTTATTAAATGTACCACCTTGTACCACAACCTTGGTTCCAATATCACTTGTTTTTCTAAGCTTGATTACCTTAAAAAGTGCATTTTTAATTACAGAGTATGAAAGACCTGCAGAAATATCTGCAACTGTAGCCCCTTCTTTTTGAGCTTGCTTAACACGACTATTCATAAATACCGTGCAGCGGCTTCCAAGGTCTACAGGATTTTTAGCCAACAAGGCTTTTTTACTAAATTCTCGAACATCCATACCCAAAGAACGGGCAAAGTTATCTAAGAAACTACCACAGCCCGAAGAACAAGCTTCGTTTAATTGAATTGACTCAATTGCCCCATCTTTAAGCATAAGACTTTTCATATCTTGTCCACCGATGTCTAGTAAAAACTCAACACCTGGAACAAAAAAATCTGCAGCTCTATAGTGAGTAATAGTTTCAACTTCACCAGAATCTACACCAAGAGCGGCTTGAAATAACGCTTCGCCATAACCAGTAGAAACAGCACGAGCAATGTACGCATCTTTTGGAATTTTTGTGTATAAATCCTTTAAAACTTTAACCGCAAGCTCAACAGGGTTTCCAGCATTTACATCATAAAAACGCCAGAGAATTTTTCCATCTTTGTCAATGAGAATTGC
>CAZUPJ010000224.1:0-3026 GCA_964622185.1 uncultured Treponemataceae bacterium | reverse complement strand
ATAAAAAATCTTACTAAAGCTACAGCTATTTCTGGCGATTAATTATGAGCGATATTTTTGATAAGTACCTAGCAAGGATTGAAAAAGTTGACACCATTCATTTTACGGGTTCTGTAATTGGTGTTAAAGGGATGCTTATTGAAAGTAACGGTCCTCAGTCAATTATTGGCGAAATTTGCACAATTCATATTACCTCTACAAATTCAACTATACTTGCAGAGGTTGTTGGCTTAAACGAAAAAATTGTCCAACTAATGGCATATGGTGAAACTACAGGCATAGAAGTAGGATGTGCGGTTGTTTCGACTGGAAATGTTCTTGAAATTGGCGTTGGTTCCGAATTATTAGGTCGGGTACTAGATGCCACTGGTAAATCATATGATAAAAAGCCAGATATAATTACAAACACGTATTACCCAGCTGTAGCTTCTCCACCTGAACCTTTGGATAGAAAGCCTATCGAAGAACGTATTGTTACAGGTATAAGAGCAATAGACGCATTCTTGTCCGTTGGGAAGGGCCAACGTATGGGTGTTTTTGCAGGCTCAGGAGTTGGAAAATCAACCTTATTGGGAATGATTGCCCGAAATACGAATGCTGACGTAAATGTCATTGCTTTAATTGGTGAGCGAGGTAGAGAGGTAATAGATTTTATAAAACGCGATTTAGGTGAAGAAGGATTAAAGCGTTCTGTAGTTATTGCAGCAACGTCTGATCAATCTCCTTTGTCGCGGCTTAGGGGAGCATACACTGCAACTGCTGTTGCAGAATATTTTCGAGATCAAGGTAAAGATGTTATGCTTATGTTTGACTCTGTTACTCGTTTTGCACGGGCTCAACGGGAAATTGGTCTTTCAATTGGGGAGCCACCTGCACAACGCGGATATACTCCCAGTGTTTTTGAAACGCTTCCAAAATTGCTTGAAAGAAGTGGTACGTCCAATAAGGGAACGATAACTGGCTTTTATACTGTTCTGGTGGATGGCGATGATATGGATGAACCCATTTCAGATACAGTTCGTGGTATTTTGGATGGACACATAGTATTAAGTAGATCCTTAGCTCAATCGTACCATTTCCCAGCTATTGATGTTCTTGCAAGTATTAGTCGTCTTGCAAATAGAGTTACAGGAACTAAGACAAAAGAAGCGGTTGCTATGATTCGAAAGCTTATGGCAGCATACGCTGATTCTGAAGATATGATTACTGTTGGTGCCTATCAAAAGGGAAGTAATGTTGTAATTGATACAGCAATTGATGCAAATCCTTTAATAAATAGTTTTTTAGTACAAGATGAATTTGAGCATACAACACTTGAAGATACAATAAAAGGACTTTCTGTCTTAACTAATGTTGAAATACCTGACGATGAATGGAAGGAAAAAGAAAGAGATGATGCTTTTAACACATTTCATACTGCACGAATATTAGATGATGACGATATTGAAAGTGCATTGCAAAATAAAAGTGGCGGTATAGATGTGAATAATGAAGATTTAAACTTAGACGAAGATCTTGATAGCCTCGGTGAATAATGCATGAAAAAGTTTTCATTTAGTTTACAAAAAGTATTAAATTTGCGTGAATTTGAAGAGAGTGCAGCAAAAGAAGAGCTTGGGAGAGTAATAAGCATTGTAAATAAACTAAATGCAGAATTACAACAAATTGCACAAGATAGGGTTTTAACTCGAAGTTCTTCAGGAACTGTTTTTAATGCAAATGAATTTTTAGCAATTGAAAACTATGTAAACCGTCTTGATATACGAAAAGACGAAATACTCGCCGAAATTGCACAAACTGAAATACTTATTGCGGAAAAACGACAAATCTTTGCAGAAGCCATGAAAAATAGAAAAGTAATCACAAAAATAAAAGAGAAGCACCAAAAAGAATGGAAACAGAATATTTTAAAGCAAGAGGAATCCATTATAGATGATGTTACAAACGCAAAATTTTTGCGTGAAATGTAAGTTTCAATCAACAATGGATTACCTGTGCTTTTGTAATAAGCATGGTACTTGAAAACTAATGCACTATATGTTATTCTAATAGTATGCCAAATGAATCATTTCTTTTTACATATGCACAAAAACAAAAACGCAAAAGGGCTATTTTTGGTTTTTTCTTATGCCTTGTAGCTGTTCTTTTGTTTCTACAGCTATTATTGCATTTTGTTATTTACCCAACCGTAATTACCTCAAACTCTATGGAGCCTGATTTTAGGAAAAATAGTACATTTTTTGTTACGCCTCAAATTAATAATAGCCCTCTTTTTTTTCACAATGCTACATTACATAGAGGGTCGTTAGTAACAGTAAATAATGATTCTATTATGAAAAAAACAAACTTTCAAAATATAGTTGACTTTATTGTAGGAACAATTACTATTCAAAAATTTAAGCCTTTTGAATCTGAAAGATGGGGAGACACGGAAGTGTATAGGGTTGTAGGCTTACCGGGCGATACTTTATATATTGAAAACTATGTGGCTCACATTCGACAAGGTGGAGCTTCTCATTTTTTAACTGAATTTGAATTAAGTGATATAGAGTATGATATTCTTTCAACTAATTTTCCTGATAATTGGAATATGTGGCTTGGAGCACAAGGAAAAACTGAACAAATATCGCTTAAAAGAGATGAATATTATTTAATGAGCGACAACAGAGTTGTAGCAACAGATTCAAGGATTTTTGGTCCTGTAGCAGAAGAAAATATTAACGGAAAAGTTGCGTTGCAATATTTCCCTTTGAGCAGTATTAGAGCATTACCGTAATGTATGCTTACATACATATTCCATTCTGTAAGTCTAAATGCACTTATTGCGATTTTTTTTCTATAGAAACAAACAAAAATGCATTTTGCCAACATGATAACAACCATGTGTTATTAAATGAAGTTCCCGATAAATATATTACTGCCTTATTACATGAAGCTAGGTATAATGCAAAAAAGCATTCTATAAAGGGATGGAAATCTCTTTACATAGGAGGGGGAACACCATCGCTATTGACCGTGGAGCAAGT
>CAZUPJ010000223.1:0-3043 GCA_964622185.1 uncultured Treponemataceae bacterium | reverse complement strand
TATGGGCTGGCAGTGAGAACAATTCTTTCTTCAGAGCAATATAGCAAAGATTCCCCTAATACTTTTTTTGAAAAAAGGGACGACTTTTATTTGTCTGATATTGGGAAAGCTGTTTTATATGGTAGCAACGATAATCTGTTTTTTGCACGAAGTTTTGAAAAAAGTGCGACTACGTACGCTTCAAAAAGCACAGAAGCTTTTATGTGCTTTTTTTATGCTGGAAGATTATTTGAAAAAAGTGGGTATAGTGATGCCGCTATCGAAGCGTTTGAAAAAGCTATGAGTGCATCAATAACTGAAGAAAACTATGATAATGCTTTGTGGTATTACGTAACAACTATCAGAAAACTTTCTTCTCGTTCTGCAATTACAGCGTTACAAGAGTTTTCCTCTACATGGCATGATCCTACCTATTTTGATGACTTTTTAGATGCTCTTGCTTTTCAACTTTTGGATAATGAAAATTACAAGGGTTTTTATGCTCTATATGATTTTTTAGTTCCGTATATATCTCCCGTAAGTATTTCAAAATATGCTTATATTTCAGCACTACTATTAGAAAAAGATTATGTTAACCCAAAGAGTAATAAAGAAACTGAGATAAAAAATTTATATGAAACTTCTTATAATGCAATGGACGGAAGTTTATATTATAGGATGATGGCAGCAGTTGAACTAGACATTTCTTCTTCAAGATTATTAAATGATTTACTAGCACGTGAAGACGAAGACGAAAAAATATTTGATGAAAAATTCGGAAATATTCTACAAGAACTTCTTGTTCGTGGATATACTGACGAAGTGTATTCTTTATATTTAGAAAACAGCGAGATTGTACGTTTGGAAACAGCAGTTTTTTTAGCCAAAGAACTTTCACTTATAAATAGCCCATCAATAGAAAATAATTTTAACAACAACTATTTTCCTGAATCTTTAAGGTTAGCCTCACGTGCTTTTAGCGAAAGTGTAAAAGATATTTCATCTGAAGATATGAAGCTTTTATATCCTCTTTATTATACTGATTTTGTAACACAAACTTCAGAGGTATATGAGTTAGATGAGTTTTTGATATATGCACTTATACGAAGTGAAAGTTTTTTTGAGCATGATGTTATGTCGTGGGCAGGTGCGATTGGTTTAACACAATTAATGCCAACAACAGCAAGTGATGTCGCCAGAAAATTACGAGTAAAAGATTATGACCTACATAACGCACGCCAAAATATCGATTTTGGGATGTATTATTTAGATGAACTAATTCCACGTGAAGGTGTTGACAATTCTATTTTAAGAGCTTTGTTTTCGTATAATGCAGGAATTACTAATGTGCGTCGTTGGAATAGACAGTTTCCTGAGTTGCAAGATAATCCAGCATTATTTTTAGAAAAAATTCCATTTGCAGAAACGCGGGAATACGGTAGAAAAATTTTATCTGCCGCTGTTATGTATGGAATATTGTACTACGACATGGAAGTATCTGACGTAGTACAAGCTATTATGAATTAGTCGTAAGTCTTTTCAAGACCTAAGCTTTTAAGGTATTCTATTACATCATAACTTGCTCCATAAAGATGGGCTATGTCGAGAGCATTGTCGCCATCTATATCTTCTGCAAAAACCTCTGCTCCTTTTGAAGCTAAGAAAGTAAGCATTTCTACATCATCAGAATATACGGCAGTAATAAATGGGGTTGAATTATAATTGTTTTTCATATTTATATCCAAACCTAAGGTAAGAAATAATTCAATGGCTTCAATATTTCCGCCATTTGCAGCCCAAAAGAGAGCTGTATCACCATCTTCATCTGCTGCTTGTAGATTATTTGTTTTATCTATGAGAAACTGTAAAAAATCTTTACTGCTTGATGTAGCAAAAAGCATAAGCGGAGTGTAGCCATACTCGTTAGAAAAATCGACTTTTGCACCATTGTTTATTAAAAGACGTGCTGTGTTTTCTGCATCGTAATATGCAGCCCACATTAAAGCAGTATCGCTTTCAAAATCTTCTGCGTGTATATCCGCACCATTATCGAGAAGAAGTTGTGTCATTTCGGTAAAGTTTTCACCTGCTGCAGCCATTAAAGCACTTTTTCCGTTGTTATCTTGGAAATTTACATCGTGTCCATTTTGTAAAAGGTTTTTAACTTCTTCTATTTCATTAAACTCTGCCGCAGCCAATAAAGGATCTACTTCAATGCTCGAATTACTACTTGAAGATTCAAGGCCAAGAGATTCTAAATATGATGCAATTTCATCAAAATCTTCATACTCTGCTATATCTAAAGCGTTGTCTCCCCAATAATCGATTGCTAAAATGTCTATATCGGAATTTGCAAAGTATTCTACAAGTTCTTCGTTACCAGCATAGACTGCTTTCATTAATAACGTTTCATCATCATCATTTACTTTAAGAATATTTGCACCATTCTCAATTAAATAATACGTAATATTGCTATATCCGCCTGCAACTGCCCAAAAAAGTGCTGTTTCGCTATCCCAGTCGTGTAAGTTTACATCGGATCCTTTTTCAACTAAATAGGTAACGATGCTCATGTGTCCATTACCTGAAGCAAACATTAGGGGTGTTTCCCCGTAGCTTGTTTGCGCGTTTACAGATTCGCCATTTTCTATTTCCCGTTTTACGCCGTTTAAGTTTCCATTTTCTGCATGTTCAAAAATATCTGCAAAAAGCGCTGTAGAAAAAAGTGCAAAAGCACAAAGTAGTAATAATTTTTTCATTTTGGTTTCCTTTGTATGAAGTATAACAATACTGAGATAAATTTACAACATGGGATGGACATGATACCCATTACGCAACCGCGTTAGGGACTCCGTTTCACCCTCCAATTAACTACCAAAGGAGAAGCGAAGCTATCGTTGCGGTATCCTTTTGCACCACGTAGGGACATGGCTTGCCGTGTCCTTTTCAAAGCAAAAGATACAAGCAAGAGCCCGACCCCGTATGTGGCAACCTATGTGTTGCCACACGGGGAACGCCCAAAAAAATCTCAAAAACCTCTTGCCGTTTTCTTAAAATTTTAGTA
>CAZUPJ010000222.1:0-3075 GCA_964622185.1 uncultured Treponemataceae bacterium | reverse complement strand
TTCCAAAAAGGATTTTTTCAATTCGTTTTCGATACGAAGACCATTCTCTTCTGTAAGTGTCAAGTTGAATCATGCCGTTAGAAGTAATTTTATAGTACTTTCTCATGCGGCCAGAAAACTCTTGATTGTACGTTTCTAAAAAGCTGTCTTTTTCTAGTCTGCGTAAAACAGGGTAGAGTGTGCTTTCTGAAACTTCCATAACAGAGCGAACGTCTTGCGTAATCTTGTACCCGTATGTTCCTTCCACTGCCACAAGTGAAAGGACTACCATGTCGAGCATTGTAGCTCCGGCGGTAAAAGTCACGTAAACCTCCAATTAATATTGTTTAGCTAACAATATTATATTTGTAATAATACTATACATTATATAATATTATTTTGTCAATAGCTTCGTTAAAAAATACATCCATTTATTTTTTAACTACCGAGTTTTGCGGTACTGGTGCTAAGTGATTAGCTCAAAACTCGTTTACACTTCAGTTAAGCGACGTCCATGTCGCAATTTTTGAATTTATGATAATTCTTAAGACTAATTTAAGTGATATATGCTATACTAATAGTATGAAGTTACTTATAGTAGAAGATGAAATTCATCTAGCACAAGCATTGCAAGAAATATTGGAAAAGCAAGGATATTCTGTTGACGTGGTTCATGATGGGCAAACAGGATTAGCGTATGCTCAAGACGATGTATACGACCTTATTTTTTTAGATATAATGCTTCCAAAAATGAATGGCATTGAAGTATTAAAGAATTTGCGTGAACAAAAAATTCAAACTCCAATTTTAATGCTTACCGCAAAAGATGAAATAGAAGATAAAGTAACCGGACTTGATTGCGGTGCAGACGATTATCTTACAAAGCCATTTGCTACTAAAGAACTTTTAGCACGTGCACGCTCTTTGTTGCGCAGAAAAGGGGAAATTGTTGGAGACAGTGTTTCCTACGGCGATATTGAACTCAATTTAAAAAAGAACTCGCTCGAGTGTGCAGGTGAGTCTGTAAACCTACCATTAAAAGAATTTCAAATAATGGAACTTCTCATATATAATCCTGAACAAATATTGTCTAAAGAGCGAATAATAGATAAAATTTGGGGAGGAGATTCTGATGCAGAGTATAACAATGTTGAAGTATATATTTCATTTTTAAGAAAAAAATTCCAGTTTATTGGGGCAAAAGCAGAAATCCGAACTATTCGCGGTGTTGGATATGCCTTAGAAATGGGAGCTTAAAAAATGCTTTTTAAGAGAAAAGAAAAGAATAAAATGCTATCAAAACTTAGATGGAAATACTTTGCAACAATTATGCTTACAATTACCATTGTTCTTCTAAGTCTTTTTTGGTTTGCAAAATCAGGTTTAGAAAGGGCAATTGATAACGACTTTAAATATATAAGCAATTATCTTGTAAAAACTGATGGGCTTAATATGCCGAACTTTGAAGAAAGTGCAGATCTTTTTCCATTTTTAGAAGCCCTAGGTGACTTTATACTAAATGCAAGACAGCCTATAGATTTTGGAAAGTTACGAAATGCCTTTTCCGTTAAAATTGCTCCTGATGGGCTTTTACTTGGAACTGTTTCACGATTTCCTATTAATTATTCTTTTGAAGAAATTGTTTACATAGCAAATCAGGCTTTTATAGCAAATGAAGAATATGGGAATATTGATGGCCTGCGTTATCAAGTTGCGGAAAAACCCTATGGCTATTTAATAGTATTTATGGATAGGAGAATGATGGATGTTATTCTATACAGAGTAGATACCGTATTCTTTTTTATCTATATATTTTCAATGTTACTTTCGGGAATAGTTGCATTAGTTTTATCAAACTGGGCTTTGAAACCTATCAAAACGGCCTTTATTAAACAGCGTCAATTTGTTGCAGATACAAGTCATGAGTTAAAAACCCCGCTTGCGGTAATAAACACAAACCTCGATGTACTTGAAGATGAAATGGGCAATAACAAATGGTTTCAGTACATAAAAGGCGAAGCCCATCGCATGAGTCTTTTGGTAAAAGATCTCTTATACTTAGCAAAGTATGATTCAAGTGAGATGATTTACGATTTTATACATTTTGATATATCACGCTCGCTTACGCAAACAATTTTACCTTTTGAAAGTATTGCATTTGAAAAAGGTTTAACCTTTGAAGAAGATATAGAACCAAGTATTATGTATAAGGGCGATGAAAATCGCATAAAACAACTAGCTATTATTTTTATCGATAACGCATTAAAACACTGCGAAGAAAAAGGCACTATAAGAGTTTCTTTAAAACAACAAGGTAACAAAAAGATTTTTTCAGTATACAACACTGGTGAAGGTTTAGAAAATAAACAAATGAAAAAGATATTTGAACGTTTTTACCGTGCCGATAAATCTCGTACTCGCGACACCGGCGGAAGCGGGCTTGGTCTTGCTATTGCAACAACTATTGCCCATGCTCACAAAGCAAAAATTACGGTTAATGGAGTAAAAGGCGAATGGATAGAATTTTCGCTCATACTATAATAAATGCGTAAGCTTTAGAATCTCACAAAGCACCTAGTTGTAAAGTAAACAAAAAAAGCCACCGATAAAATCAGTGGCTTGTATTCATGGTAAAACGCCCTTATTTCATTATTAAAACAGAATCGTCATAATCAGCTGGGGCTTCTAAACCTAAGAAGTTAATTACAGTAGCCGCAATTGAGCTAATACCTAAACCTTCTTTTAGTTCTGCCTTGTATTCGCCCTTGTTGTCTGCATCAAAGATAACACATGGAACAGGGTTTAGTGAGTGTGATGTTTTTGCCTTTGGGCTACCGTCTTCTTTTGTTGAAACTTCGCCAGTTTTTTTGTGCTCGTACATGTCATCAGCGTTTCCGTGGTCGGCTGTTAAAATTAACACACCACCAGCTTTTTTTACTGCCTCATAAATGCGGCCAATTTGTACGTCCATTCCTTCCATAGAATCGATAACTGCTTGGTATACACCTGTGTGGCCTACCATGTCGCCGTTAGGGAAGTTAAGTCGAATATTGTCATATTTTCCACTTTCAATTGCTGCAACTACTTTGTCAGTAA
>CAZUPJ010000221.1:0-3084 GCA_964622185.1 uncultured Treponemataceae bacterium | reverse complement strand
GAAAAACTAAAAAAATGTAATATTTCTCATATTGCAATAGATGAAGCACATTGCGTATCTGAATGGGGAGATACATTTAGACCAGCATACCTCACATTAGGCAACCTATTAAAGCAACTCAAAGTTCCTGTTGTTACAGCCTTTACGGCAACAGCTTCGCCCGAAGTTTTAAGCCGAGTTGCAGAAATACTATTTGAAGGAGATGCTCACATTATACGAAGTGAAAGTGACAGGCAAAATATTAGATACTACGTAACATGGGCCTGTGCAAAAACAAAAGCTCTTATAGAAACAATAATGAAAGAGGAGCGACCATTAATTGTATTTTGTTCAAGCAGAAGACGCACTCGCGAACTTTCACTTGTTTTACAAGATTTTTTAAAAAGGCAAGGAGAAAAAAACACGGTTAAATTTTACCATGCAGGTTTAACAAAGGAAGAAAAAACAGACATTGAACAATGGTTTTATCCCAAAACCGATGCAATTCTTGTGAGTACCTGCGCTTTTGGGATGGGCGTTGATAAAAAAGATATAAAAACAGTTATTCACTATGAAGCACCCCTTACTGCCGAAGCCTATATTCAAGAAGCAGGACGTGGAGGTAGGGATGGCTCGGTAGCAAAGGCTATTTTGTTATGGTCACCACTAGACAGCTTACGTGCTCAAAAATTTATACAGGGAAGCAGAAGCAGAGTTTTGGCGGATTTTGCAGAAAGTGAAACATGCAGAAGACAAGTACTACTAGATGCCCTCGGAGCAGAGCAAGCAGCCTGTAGTGGGTGTGATATTTGCGAAAAAACTGCACTTAACGAGGCAGAGGATGCAAACACTATTTTACAGTTTTTGAAGAAAACAAAAAAACGCTATTCGTTCGCAGAATCAAGAGCTATTTCGCAAACAAATAAAAACTACAAATCTGCAAAAGAATGGAATATGCGAATTTGGGAAGAAGCCGATATAAAAGAAATATATGATAACCTATTTTTAGCAAAGAAAATACAGGCAACAAAATATTTTAAACAAAATCATCGCCCCCCGCAGAAGGTTCTGAATTTGCTTCAGAACCTTGTTCAGTTTCGGAAGGGGTTGCAGGTGCAGGGGTAGGAGCCTTTTGCTTTACAACACGACTAGGTTTAAATGCTTTCTTTTTTCGATACTTTGAAACATAAAAAATAAAATTTAAATATAAAATTACAATTACAAAGGCTACAATAAGCCTCCAGTCAAGAACAATTACTTTCACTATATCAAAAACATCTGAAAAAGTCATAATTACCTATCGACAAAATTAAAAAAGGTCTTGAATGTAAATGCTCACAATGATACAATGAAATATGATTGGAATTATTGATTACAATGCAGGAAATATTGAAAGTGTAGAACATGCTCTTCGTTCGCTTGGTATTCCGTACATTATTTCAAAAAATGTGGAAGACCTCAAAAGTGCTACAAAGATTCTTTTCCCAGGAGATGGGCACGCAGAGTTTGCAATGAAAGAGCTAAAAAATACAGGCTTTGATGTATTTTTAAAAGATGCTCATGCTAGAAAAATCCCTATACTTGGAATATGTGTTGGTGCTCAAATTATCTTTAACTACTCAGAAGAAGGTGATACAAAGTGCCTTGGTCTAGTAGAAGGCAGCATTCGTCACTTTTCAAATATTATTGAAAATAAAACACAACATTTAAAAATTCCACACATGGGATGGAACAATATTACTTTAAAAAATAATTGCCCAATATTTGAAGGCATAAACGATAATACCGATTTTTACTTTGTACACTCTTATGCTATACAAACAAAGGATTCTTCAATTATTTGTGCAACAGCAAACTACGGATTAGATTTCCCTGCCGCAGTCTGGAAAAATAATTTGTATGCTTGCCAATTTCACCCAGAGAAATCAGGAAAAGCAGGATTACAAATTTTACAAAACTTTGCAAATCTAAAAGAGGTATCAACATGCTAAAAAAAAGAATTATTGTATGCCTTGATGTAAAAGACGGTAGAACAACAAAGGGTGTAAAGTTTCAAAACAATGTTGATATTGGAGATCCTGTAGAAATGGCAGCAGAATACTATCGGCAGGGTGTTGACGAGCTAGTATTTTACGATATAATGGCTTCTGCACTCGGGAGAGGTCCGATACTAGACCTTATCAAAAATGTTGCAAAGCAAGTATTTATCCCCTTTTGTGTAGGAGGCGGTATTACTACGTTAGACGATATAAAATCAACAATACTTGCAGGAGCTGAAAAAATAAGTTTAAACTCGCAGGCAGTAAAAAACCCAACCCTTATAACGAAAGGTGCGGAAATTTTTGGAAATCAGTGTATTGTACTTGGAATGGATGCAGCTAAAGATGATTCCATGCCATCAGGATACCGTGTGTATATAAATGGCGGAAGAACGGCAACAGAACTCGATGCACTTGCATGGGCAAAAAACGCAGTAGAACTTGGAGCAGGAGAAATTGTACTTAATTCAATTGACGCCGATGGCACAAAGGCTGGCTACGAACTTAACCTTACCAGAATGATTGCAGAAGCTGTGACGGTGCCAATTGTAGCATCGGGTGGTGGTGGAATAGTACAACATCTTGCAGATGTTGTTTCTGATACCTTAGAAGATGGAAGCAAAGGAGGGTTAGCCGATGCAGCCCTTATTGCAACCATGGTCCATTCAGGAGAATTTACCATTCCTGGTATTAAAGAAAACTTACACAACATAGGCATACCTGTAAGACTCAGCTAAATTTTTGTGTGACAATTCACAACCCTGCACAGAATGTGTAGTAAACTTGCAAAAAAAGTAATAAAATTTCAACTTTTCAACAATTACACCCTTTTTATTGTAAAAAAAATATGTTACAATCGCCCATCGCTTAGGATATTGGAATAAATATAACATTTTTTTACGAAAGGAGTGTAAAACCATGGCAGAAACAATTTCAATGAAAAAAATGAACGAGGATATAATAAGCAAAAAAAGAGCAATGATATTTGCAATACTTGCTTTATTATTACCACTTGTGATTTTTTGGCTACAAGGCATTACAACAGATGTTTACGGTGATAACTTTG
>CAZUPJ010000220.1:0-3118 GCA_964622185.1 uncultured Treponemataceae bacterium | reverse complement strand
TTCGTACCATGTTACCTCCATATAAAAATTACTTTATGCATACTATACTTTTACTATATTAAGCAACGCTTTTTAGGTGTAAAAAAATTGCATAAAGCGTGAAGATAATTTATATCACAAATGGGGCTTTTGGTCAAGGTATAACGCTGCATAATTACACATTTGCCTCAATAAGTTTAGCATCACTTTTCGAATAATTATAATGCATATTTAATATATATTACTGCTATACATGTGAATAAAATTACAACCTGTAACTAATAATACGCCTACTTGTTTAAATAGCGAAGGACGTGTATACATGGAAAAAGTTACAATTTATGGAAATGAGATTCCTCCCAACAAGGTAAAAGCATCAAATGCAATGTTTAGCTATTATGCTAAGAAAAACAATTATAATACAGAAGATTACCCTCTTTTAACTACAATACCATATAAAAACGGCTATGATGATTTTGGGATTATGTCAATAGTTGCTCAAAGTTCTGGAGTAGAAGTAAATCCTATACAAAAAAACAAAGGTATACTTCTTGGAACAATGCGAATGGGATTTGGCCACTGCAGAATGTCGCTTGCACTTGCATCGGCTGCAAAACATTTAGGTTACACGCCCTATTGGTTTGACATGCTCTCTTTTGAAAACACTGCAGCAAGCAAAACTATTCACCAGCTTGAATATTGGTACAACTTGGGTTCTCGCATTTCGCAAAGTTCAAAGTTTTTTAATGATAAAATCTGGGAAAATGTAACATCCGAAGCAGGAAGGTTTTTATCAGCTTCGTACCGCAACAAAGTTATATCGCAAATTTTTGCACCATTATACCATGAGATACCAAAAGATATGCCGTGCTTATCAACGCATCCATGGGTAGGTTATGCGTCAAAAATTGCGGGCATTAAAAATATTATTACTATAATTCCAGACAATTATCCCCTCGGATTCCATGTTGTAGAAGGTACCATGCATTCCGTTCAAACACCATCAAAATATATGGGCTACAGAACCTTCTTGCACATGGGAAAAAAATATCCTATTACTAACTGTATGCCACAAGAAGATATTTTTGAATCGGGGCACTACATAGACCATGAAATTAGGCACAATATTGAAAACGACTGTGCCATGCGAATAAAACGCATGAAAGATAAAAAACCCCGACGCTTTTTACTCACAATGGGAGGAGCAGGTGCACAGGTTCAAAAATTTGCTGACATTATCGAAATTACAAAGCATGACATTGAAGACCACAAAGTATCATTCTTTGTAAATATGGGCGACCATAAAGGAAGATGGGCAGACTTAAGCAAAAAATTAACAACCATAGGCATAGATTTTCAAATGCACGACGATTGGAAAACTACAAAAGAGTTTATAAATGCTGCAGAAAAAGATACTATTACGGGTGTTCATATTTTTTTACACGATGACTTTTACGCCGCAGTGTATGCAACAAACCTACTTATGAGAGTAAGCGATGTTATGATTACAAAACCAAGCGAACTTTCTTTTTATCCTGTTCCAAAACTCTTTATACAAAGAGTTGGCAGACATGAAGCATGGGGTGCAATTTGTGCGTCTGAAGGTGGAGATGGAACAATTGAAACAACTACCGCAAGTGGATTAAAACGTACACTAAATGCCCTTATTCACGAGCAAGATTTATTAGATTTATATTGCAAGTATATAATTAAAAATGCTAAATTTGGCAAATACGATGGAGCCTATAACGTTGTAAAAAAAGCAGCCGAAAATGGTTGATGCAAGCAAAAAATTAAATTTCGTTCCACTCGTCTAACTTTCGGTGCAGAGTTTTTCGCCCTATACCAAGGGTGTCGGCGGTTTTAGTTTTATTGCCTTTGTTCCGCGATAAGTTTTCCATTATGATAATTTTTTCTGCTTCTTCCATTGTTATACCTACAGGAACAACAATATTTGCACTTTTATTTGAGCTTACAATAGTTGGCGGTAAATCGTCTAACGAAATAATGTTTTCAGAGCACATTACAACAGCACTTTCAACACAGTTTTTTAACTGTCTAATATTACCAGGCCAATCAAAATCGTAAAGCAGACGTCTGGTTTGTGCATCAAAACCTTCGATTTTTTTTTCATTTTCTGCATTAAATTCAGCTAAAAAACTTGATACTAAAAGAGGTATGTCATCTTTTCTCATTCGCAACGGCGGAACTAAAATATTTACAACATTTAAGCGATAGTATAAATCTTCTCTAAAGCGTCCTTCTTTTACCTCTGTTTCAAGATTTCTGTTTGTAGCTGCAATAACCCTAACATCACATGTTATTGTTTGTTCTCCACCAACGCGTTCAAATTGCTTTTCTTGAAGCACACGAAGTATTTTTATTTGTACATTTTGGTCTATTTCTCCAATTTCGTCTAAAAAGATTGTTCCACCATTTGCAAGTTCAAACCTACCTTTTTTTAAGCTAGTTGCACCAGTAAAAGATCCTTTTTCATGTCCAAATAGCTCACTTTCGAGTAAGTTTTCAGATAAGGCTGCACAGTGTACTTTTATAAATGGTTTATCTTTTCTCGACGAAAGATTATGAAGTGCATCGGCAACAAGCTCTTTTCCAACCCCTGTTTCACCAGAAATAAGCACAGAGCTTTTCGTATTGGCAGTTTTTTCAATGACTTTTAAAACTTTTTCCATTTCAGAGCTTTTTGAAACAATTTTTTCAAAACCTCGGTGTTTTTGAACTTCTTCTAAAAGTGCTTTATGCTCTATTTCGAGCTTGCTTCGTGCTAACGCTCTATTAATAATTAACATAAGTTGATCAAGATTTACTGGCTTTGTTAGAAAGTCGTATGCACCATGGCGCAATGCATCAACAGCAGAATCAATGCTTCCGTGCCCTGTAAGTATAATAACCTTAGTAGATGGATTTTGAGCTATTACCGTAGAAAGCACTTGTTCTCCCCCCACCTCATTCATTCTAAGATCTGTAATAATTAATTCGATTGCTTCTTTCTTAAAAATTTCTAAACCTAGCTTTCCATCATCTGCGAGAAAAACCGTATAGTCTTCCAGTTCTAATGCCGCAGCTAAACCTTCTCGTATATTTTTTTCATCATCTATTACAAGGATTGTTCCGTTCA
>CAZUPJ010000219.1:0-3131 GCA_964622185.1 uncultured Treponemataceae bacterium | reverse complement strand
ATGCACCTTTTAGGGCTTGCTGTGGGTTATATGCCGTGGCAAAAAAATCTAATACATCACTATCAAATGATTTTGGCTCCTGCCTATCTAACTCTTGAATTAGCAACGAAATTGCATTAGCAATTATTGCTGATGTTGCCACAAATAGGTATGAACTTGGCTTGAAAACATTGTTAGTTACTCGCATTGCGGTAAATATATACCGTGCTACTTCTCTCATTTCGGCCATTGCTGTAGTGTCACCGTCTTCAACTCGTTTTTCAAACTCCAGAAAATTAGAATCAGAAAATTTATGGATAGCTTTAGAAACTAAAGCTTCTAAGCAGCCCTGTTTGCCGCATTCGCATATAGGACCATCTAACGCAATAGGAATGTGCCCTGTTTCAATGGTTGTTTGTGTTGATGAAATATATATATGCCCTTTGTTAATAAAACTTCCATTTACGCCCGAGCGAAGCAAAAACATAAACAACGACTTTGAATCCTTAGCTTTACCATAGCGAGATTCAGCTAGTGCAATAACAGAACAGTTATTGTGAAGTTTTACAGGTATTTCAAGTTTTTTTTCAATAATGCTTGCCAAGGGGTAGTTTTTCATGTTTTTAATTCGAGGATAAAAAATAACTATGCCTCTTTCTACATCAACTTTTCCAGAAGCTCCTATCCCTATTCCAATTACATCCTTTGCACTTATCTCATTTAATTCCAAAGCTTCAGTGATGAGATTAATTATTGTATTGCATACTCCATCAGCATCAGTTTTGTCAGAATTACTTACACCTTTCTCATAGATGCTATTTCCTTGAAAATCAAATACTCCGATTGATAAAAGTTCTGCCCAAAATTCAATCCCTACTGTATAATGTTTACTTTTGTTTAAAATAAACTGCATAGCTGGGCGACCTTTCGATTTTTGCAATGTTTTAGTTTCACTTTGTACCAAAGGTATGATATAGCCATCACTTTCAAGCTGAGCAAAAAAGCGTAAAACTGTAGGGGCTTTTAAATTTGTTTCTGCAACAACTTCAGATTGGGAACGACCATGTGATCCGGCTGCGTATATAGACCGTAATATGAGTTTTTCATTGTGGAGTTTTATATCAGAAGGACGCATAGGCATCTTTTGTTTTTTCATAGCCTCTATAGGATACTGCCTATTTTTATCGTTGTCAACAAAAAAAATTGCAGTAACTCATTTTTTATTGCCTAAAGTATGAGTTTTTAACTTTTAAAAACAAGTATATACAACAAGGTAAGAATTATAACACAAAAAATTTTTTTTGCAATAAATTTGAATAAAGGGCTTTACAAAATTTAAAAGATATTTTATTATTTACTGTAAGTAAATAATAGGAGAGGTTATGAAATCCTTTGATGTAAAAAAATTAGAAGAGATTGCCCTTGATATCCGCTGTAAAACAATTTCGTGCATCGGACACCTTGGCGTAGGACATATTGGTGGAGCACTATCAATAGTCGAATTATTAACAGCCTTGTATTTCGAGCACATGGCTATTGATGTTAATAATCCTCAGTGGGAAGACAGAGACAGATTGGTGTTGTCAAAAGGACATGCTGGTCCTGCTTTATATGCAACGTTAGCAACAAAGGGTTTTTTCCCTGATGAATGGTTAAATACACTAAACCAAGGTGGAACAAGGCTTCCAAGTCATTGTGACAGAACTAAAACTCCTGGCATTGATATGTCTACCGGTTCATTAGGGCAAGGAATTTCTGCTGCATGCGGTATTGCGTATGCAAACAGAATGAACGATAAAAAAAATTATGTATATGCTGTTATTGGTGATGGTGAAACAAATGAAGGGCAAAACTGGGAAGCTGCAATGTTTGCTGCACATCAAAAACTGAATAAGTTAATTGTTTTTACCGATTGTAACAAACTTCAAATTGATGGTACTACTGACGAAGTGTGTTCGCTTGGTGATTTAGAAGGAAAGTGGAAAACATTTGGGTGGTTTACCCAAAGAGTTGATGGGCATAATTTTGAAGCTTTGTGTGGTGCAATTGAAACAGCACGACAACGTTCAGAGCACGACCATGATGAACCTTGTATGATTATTATGGACACAATTAAAGGAAAAGGTGCTAACTTTTGTGAGGGAGATCCTGGAAATCACAATATGGTTTACGATATGGAAGTTGCAAATAAAGCAATAGAAGCTTTAAGGAATGGGAGGTAATATATGGCAGGAAAAGAAATGAGGGCAGTATACGCTCAAACACTTATAGATTTAGCAAAAGAAAATAAAAATATAATGGTTGTAGAAGCTGATTTAATGAAAGCAAGTGGAACTATACCGTTTAAAAATGAATATCCAGCAAATACTGTAGATGTGGGTATTGCAGAGGCAAACATGGTTGGGGTTGCAGCCGGTTTATCTGTTGAGGGAAAAATTCCCTTTGCAGCAACCTTTGGGTGCTTTGCATCTCGAAGAGTTTTTGACCAATTCTTTATTTCTGCAAATTATGCAAAACTTAACGTAAAATTAGTCGGTACTGATCCTGGTGTTAGTGCAGCATATAATGGCGGAACTCATATGCCATTTGAAGATATTGGAATTATGAGAACGACACCCAGTTTAACAATAATTGAGCCTTCTGATCCTGTGTCGCTAAGAGCACTTGTGAAAAAGTCAGCAGAAACATATGGCTGTGTATACATGAGATTGCATCGTAAGCCCATCGAAACAATCTATGATGAATCAGAAGAATTTGAATTCGGTAAGGCTAAAGTTCTTTGTGATGGAGATGCTGCAGTAGTAATTTCTCTTGGTGCAATTTTAACACGCGAAGCATTAAAAGCAAGCGAAGAATTAAAAAAGGATGGAATACATATTACGGTAATTGATGCGCTAAGTGTAAAACCGCTTGACACTGAATTAATTCTTTCGTACGCAAAAAAAATTGGAAAAGTTATTACGGCTGAAAATCATCAAGTTTCAACGGGACTCGGAGGTGCAGTTGCGGAGTTAATAGCAGACAATGAACTTTCAGTAAAGCTAAGGAAAATAGGCGTTCACGATGAATTTGGTGAAGTAGGAACGCAAGATTATTTGCAAGAGCGATTTGGAATGACGTGTGCAAATATCGTAAAAACAGTAAAAGAAATT
>CAZUPJ010000218.1:0-3135 GCA_964622185.1 uncultured Treponemataceae bacterium | reverse complement strand
TTTATGTGGTTAATGTTCAATGTTTTAACCTACACAGATATTAATTATTAACTTTTAATTATCTATTGTACTTTATAAATTAACAAATAATTTACATTTTTTTCCCACAATTCATTTTTTATGTAGTATAATAGAGTGAATCTTTTCTTAAGTATTGGAGGGAAACATGGATCAAAAACTAAGAGAAAAAATTAATCAATATTGTGCAATTTCTGCACAACACAACATTATTGATTCAGAATTATACACAAAGTATGAAGTTAAACGGGGTCTTAGAGACATTAGCGGCAAAGGTGTTCTAGCCGGACTCACAGAAATATCAGAAATTATTGCGTACATTATGGAAGAAGGAGATCTCGTTCCCTGTGAAGGAAAACTCTTTTATCGTGGAATAAACATTGAAGAACTTGTAAAAGGTTTTATTGATGAAAAACGATTTGGGTTTGAAGAAACTACCTACTTACTTCTTTTTGGAGAACTTCCAACTAGCGATCAATTAAAAGAGTTTAAAGATGTTTTAGCCGATTGCATGTATTTACCTGATGAGTTTTTACGAAGCACCATTATGGGAACTCCAGGGAAAGATATGATGAACATGATTTCAAGAAGCATTTTAACACTCTACACCTACGATACAATGGCAGATAACACAGACCTTGACAACGTTATGTTTCAGTGCTTAAAGCTTATTGCACAATTTCCATCTCTTGTTGTGTACTCATACCAAGCATATGCATACCACTACAAAAATGAGAGCCTTGTAATTCATCCCCCACTACCAGAACTTTCGGTTGCAGAAAATATTTTGCATATGCTTAGAAGCGACAGTAAGTACACAGAACTTGAAGCCAAAATTTTAGATCTTTGTTTGGTACTTCATGCAGAACACGGCGGTGGTAACAACTCAACATTTACAAACCACGTTGTAACATCTTCTGGAACAGACACCTATTCTTCAATGGTTGCATCCCTTGCGTCACTAAAAGGACCAAAGCACGGTGGAGCAAATGTTAAAGTTATGGCTATGTTTGACAATATAAAAGAAAATGTAAAAGACTGGACAGATGAAGCCGAAGTAGAAAAATATGTTGAAAAACTGGTCGATAAACAAGCATTCGATAAATCAGGGCTTGTATACGGTATTGGACACGCAGTATATTCACTTTCTGACCCTAGGGCAACAACACTAAAGGGTTGGGTCGAAGAGCTTGCAAAACAAAAGGGTTACGATAAAGAGTTTGCACTATACTCAGCGGTTGAAAGGCTTGCTCCAAAAGTAATTGGGGAAAAACGAAGAATGTACAAGGGAGTAAGTGCAAATGTTGACTTTTATTCAGGCCTCATTTACAGTATGTTAGATTTACCACCTGAAACATATACCCCTCTTTTTGCAGCAGCTCGTATCGCAGGTTGGTCAGCGCACCGCCTAGAAGAATTGGTAAACGGAGGAAAAATTATTCGCCCTGCTTACAAATCTGTTATGGGGCATAGAGATTATGTTTCAATGGATAAGCGATAATTCGCTTCATAAAATCAATTGACAACATTTTGATTTAATGATACATTACGACTAGGATAAACAGTTTTCAAGGCACTCCTTGAAGGCTGTTTTTTTTTGCTTATTTGCAATGAGAGGAGAAAACCATTAAAAACAACCCATTTTTATCGGGACCAATAACACCAGCATTAGTAAAATTTGTTATTCCACTTATGCTTTCTCTTATTTTACAAGCACTTTATGGGGCTGTAGACCTAATGGTTGTGGGCCACTTTGGATCTGTTTCAAGTGTGTCGGCAGTTGCAACTGGAAGCCAAGTTATGCATGCCATAACGGTAATTGTTACAGGGCTTACTATGGGCGTTACAGTCGCCTTGGGACATAGCATTGGAGCAGGCAACACTGAAAAGGCAGGCGGAATTGTAGCTGGCCAAATCAAACTTTTTATAGGCGTTGCCATTACCCTTACGGTAATCATGGTAGTTTTTGCTGGAAAGGCAGCAAAGCTCATGCATGTACCCGAAGAAGCATATGAGCAAACTGTTGAATACATTCAAATATGCTCAAGTGGAATGATATTTATAACCGCCTATAATGCGATAAGTGGAGTATTTAGAGGAATCGGAAACTCTAAATCTCCTTTTTACTTTGTGCTCGTTGCCTGTATTCTTAACATCATTTTAGACCTCATATTTGTAGGTTATTTTAAAATGGATTCAAAAGGGGCTGCCCTTGCAACAATTATTTCTCAAGCCTGTAGCGTTGTATTCTCTCTTATATATATTCGAAAAATTACGCTTCCGTTTAAGGTTACAAAAAAAAGTTTTACGATGAGTCAAACAATTGCTACTATTACAAAAATTGGAGCCCCCATATCGCTTCAAGATTTTTTAATTCAAGTATCTTTTTTAATGATTACAAGTATAGTAAACTCACTCGGCTTAGTTGCATCTGCAAGTATTGGAATTTCTGAAAAACTTTTTATATTTTTAGCAATGGCTCCAATGGCCTTTATGTCTGCAATTTCAGCATTTACCGCACAAAACATGGGTGCAAAACAAGAGCAAAGGGCAAAAGACGCATTAAAAATTGCAATTAAAATATCGCTTGTCTTTGGTGCGTTCATTTTCCTTGCATTAGTATTTAGGGCAGAATGGCTTGCAAACATCTTTACAAACGATGAGAGCGTAATAAAGTCTGCAGCTAGTTACCTTCGAGGAACATCGGTAGAGTATCTAACAGCACCATTTTTGTTTTGCTTACTTGGATTCTTTAATGGTTGCGGCAGAACAACCTTTGTTATGACACAAAGCTTAATTTCGGCATTTATTGTGCGTGTTCCATTATCATTCTTTTTTAGTAGAATTGAACATACCAGCATGTTTATTATTGGATGGGCCGTGCCTATTTCTGCAATGGTAAGTCTTTCAATTTGTCTGATATATTACGCAAAGGTCAAGGGGAAGTTGCGGATTATGTAGCCAATTGCGAATTGGGCACCTCTAAAACTGAGTTTTTAGAGGTATTCCTTAGATTTATATTGCGATGTTTTAATATAAATGCTTATATAATAAACATTTGTATTAAAACTCGACAGGGAACCTCTGAAAAGAAATTTAGTTTTTAGAGGTTCCCAA
>CAZUPJ010000217.1:0-3150 GCA_964622185.1 uncultured Treponemataceae bacterium | reverse complement strand
AAATATTAAATCCGTCAAGTTTATATTCTGTTAGTGGATTCTTTGATCCATATGAACGAAGGCTTACTGCTTCTCTCAATGCCTCAAGTGCATCTAAATGGTCAAGCCATTTACTATCAATTAGTTGTACATAGTGATACCGAATAAACATGTTTAAATATTCTTTTCCAGTAACGGATTGTTTTTCATCTAAATGTTTTTTTAGTATTTCGATGAGTGCATTTTCAACATCATTTGTTTGTACATCGTCAGCAGTAATAGTATAACCAAAATTTTGTTTTACTTCATCAGCAAGCGATGAAAAAGCTTGTTCTTTATTTTGCTTACTATTTTTTGCATAGTCTGAGCAAAGATCTTCAACAATTTCTTTTGTTGTAGTAATAATTCGTTCAATAAGATTTTCATCTGACAGAATTGCATCGCGTTGTGAGTAAATAAAATTACGTTGCTCGTTAAGAACATTGTCATAATCAAGCAGATTTTTACGAATATCAAAGTTTCGAGTTTCAACACGCTTTTGGGCTCTTTCAATACTTTTGGAAAGCCACGGATGATAAATGGGCTCGCCCTCTTGCATTCCTATTCTACCCATTAAAGACTTCATTCTTTCACCACCGAATAGGCGCATAAGTGAGTCATCCATAGAAATGTAGAACTTACTTTTACCAGGATCTCCTTGGCGTCCAGAACGTCCACGAAGCTGATTATCTACACGACGACTTTCATGTCGTTCCGTACCAATGACGTATAAGCCACCAAGAGTTTTCACTTCTTCATAATCTTTTTGCCAAAGTTCTTTTTCTTTTTCCACAGCTTGTTGTAATACTTCTTCTGTTGCCTCTGTACCTACTTTTTTAAGTGCTCTATACTCAGGATTTCCACCAAGTTTAATATCAGTACCACGTCCTGCCATATTTGTAGCGATAGTTACGGCACCTTTACTTCCGGCTTCTGCAATAATTAAAGCTTCTCGGGCATGGTTTTTTGCATTAAGCACTTCATGTTTTACGCCGCGTTTTGTCAAAAGCGCACTCAAAAGCTCTGATTTTTCAATAGAAACCGTACCAACCAACACTGGCTGTCCATGCTCATGGGCAATTTTTATTTCATCGCAAATAGCATGCCATTTTTCCATTTCGCTCAAGTATATTTCATCATTTTCATCGAGTCGTGCTACAGGTCTATTTGTAGGAATAACCACAACGTTAAGGTTGTATATTTTATTAAACTCTACAGCCTCGGTATCAGCTGTTCCGGTCATACCAGAAAGTTTTTTATACATTCTAAAATAATTTTGGAATGTAATGGTTGCAATGGTACGCGTTCTTTGTGCAATTTTTATACGTTCTTTTGCTTCAATCGCTTGATGAAGTCCTGCACTATATTGCCTTCCAGAAAGTATACGACCGGTAAATTGGTCAACAATTTGAACCTTACCATCTTTTACCACATATTCAACATCATTTTTATAGAGCTTGTGAGCACTGATTGCTTGTGTAAAATAGTGCACATACTCAAAATTTGCAGAATCAAACACACTGCCTGAAATAATGTTATTCTTTTGTAAAATATGTTCAATTTTTAACATACCCGCGTCGGTAAAAGAAACGCGGTTATTTTTTTCATCCAGCTTATAATCGCCTACTACTTCTTCACCTTGGGCTTCATCGGGATACAAATCTGTTTCAGGATTTTTTTGTACTTCATCAAAATGACCGACAAATTTATTTACCTCATAAAATTTTGCAGTATCATCTTCCCCTTGTCCTGAAATAATAAGAGGTGTTCTTGCTTCATCAATAAGAATAGAGTCTATTTCGTCTACAATTCCAAAGGCAAAGCCACGCTGTACTTTATTTTCAAGAGATATTTGCATGTTATCGCGAAGGTAATCAAACCCAAGTTCATTGTTTGTTCCGTATGTAATGTCACAATTGTATGCAAGTTTTTTAGATGCATTATCTTTCCCAGATACAATAGAACCTACAGTAACACCTAAATATGTATATACAGGTCTCATCCAGTCAGCATCACGCTGTGCAAGATAATCGTTTACGGTAACAATATGAACACCCTCGCCTTTTAAACTATTTAGATAGGCTGCGGCAACACTCATAAGTGTTTTACCCTCACCTGTTTTCATTTCTACAATGCTTCCACTGTGTAATACAAGAGAACCCATAATTTGGACATCATATGCACGTTCGCCTAAAACTCGCTTTGCTGCTTCTCTCGCTAAGGCAAAGGCTTCAGGCAAAATATCGTCAAGGGTTTCCCCATCTAAAAGGCGTTTTTTAAAATCTTGTGTTTGCTGTGGGAAGTCATCTTTTCCAATCGAAGCGGCCCAGTCCTCTTTCGCATTTACTTTTTCTACTAAAACTTTTAATGCTTTTACATCTCGCTCATTTTTAGAGCCTAAAAAAAATGTTAAAATTGAATCAATCATAGATATTAGTGTACAGTGTATTGACATATTTTTGCAAGCACTTTATGCTATAAACATGAAACAAATTAGTAAAAAAATCAACGAAAAATATGTATTGCTTAATGTGCTACTTTTTATATGTATCTTGTTTTTTTTAACAGCGTGTACCGCTGGTTCAACGTCGGAACTTTTAGACGAACAAGCATTATTTACCCTTAATTATGGTAACTTTGAAGATGAGATACGATTATTTGATGTACAAAATAGTACAAATATTAATACCCGACTTATTATGAGAGACGGTTTTTTTTATATCGTCAATGGAGAAGCTGGTAAAATCCTTCAGCTCACCTCCTACGGTGATTTAATTGGAATTATTTATGATGAAACACGAAATCCTGTGCCTTCTTTTGTTTCAGCAGAAAAAGAAACGATAACATCTGCACTTGAAGCACGTGAGGGTGATTCAACAAAAATGGCGACAAGTTATCCATTCAATGATTTAGGTGCTATTGCCGTTGACAGTGAAAAAAATATTTATGTTGCTGATTTTTTACCTATTGATTTATACGAAGAAGACGAGACATCAGGGAGTATTCTACGCCAAGTTATTTTACGATTTGCATCAGATGGAACCTTTATAGATTATTTAGCACAAGATGGCTTGGGCGGTAGCCCCTTTCCGTATATAAAATCATTACATACAACAAGTAACAATGAACTCA
>CAZUPJ010000216.1:0-3181 GCA_964622185.1 uncultured Treponemataceae bacterium | reverse complement strand
TTTCCATTCATTGCATTAATGCTTTTAGCTGGATTGCAAACAATCCCTAGCGAACTCTATGAATCAGCAAGCGTTGATGGAGCAGGTCCGATAAGAAAGTTTTTTTCTATAACAATACCGTCAATCAAACCTGTGTTATTGGTAGTATTACTTTTCCGTACTATGGGTGCTGTGCGTATTTTTGACATTGTTTATTCTATGACGGGCGGAGGTCCTGCGAATTCAACAACGACATTACTGTTGCAAGCATATAATTATTTCTTTAAAGATTTAAATTATGGTAGGGGCTCTGCAATGTCAGCAATTATATTCATAATTATTATGATTATGAGTGTAATATATATTAAAGTATTTAAATCAGATGATGATTAAGGAGATGCAATATATGAATATAAAAAATAAAATAAGTGTAATCGGATTTAAGATTTTTGCAGCTATATTTATTGTATTAATTGTTTTTCCTTTTTATTGGCAATTGATATCTTCTTTTAAGAATCCCCAAGACTTAATGATGATGCCAACAGAAATATGGCCTTCTAGATTTAGCATAGAATTCTTTAGGAATGTTTTTTCTGTACACCATTTTGATATTTTTCTAAGAAACAGTATTATAGTTTCAAGTGGTGCAATGATTATTTCTTTATGTATTGCGTTTCCTGCAGCTTATGCATTTACAAGAGTTCACTTTTTTATGAGAAAGTTCTGGAAGAATTTTATGCTTTTAGCGAACATGTTTCCAATAATTGCAGTTGTTACTCCATTATTCGTTGTATTTAAAAGTTTACAATTGACAAATACATACTTAGGATTGATTATTCCTACAATGGTTATCACTCTACCCTTAGCAATATGGACAATGGCCGCATTTTTAAGCCAAATACCACTAGATTTAGAGCAATCAGCCCAAATAGATGGATGCAATAGATTTCAAGCAGTTGTAAAAGTAATTCTCCCCTTAATGGGACCTGGTCTTTTTTCAACGGCTATTATTGCATTTATTACAGCTTGGAATGAACTCATGTTTTCTTTAGTTTTTGTAACAAAAAATCAATGGAGAACTGTACCAGTTGGGATTACTTTATTTGTAGGAGAATACGCAGTTCCGTGGGGAGACATGGCGGCTGCATCTATTTGTGCAACGGTGCCAATTGTTACTGTTGTTCTTATATGCCAAAAACAAATTGTAGCTGGTCTAACTGCTGGTGCTGTTAAAGGATAAGGAGAAAAAAATGATGGAGAAAAAATTAAGAATTGGAATTGTTGGTACAGGTTTAATTGCACGCTATCATGCTACAGCAATACATGCATGCAATGATAGCTGCGAAATAACCGCTATTTGTGACTTAGACCCAGAAAAAATGGATAAATATGCTATAGACATGAACTTAAATGCATCAAAATTTTTAGATTACAAAGATTTGATAAATAGTGGTTTAATAGATATGGTTAGTGTAACAACAGCTAATGATTCACACAAAGAAATAACCATATATGCGGCATCAAAAAAAATCCCTGTCTTATGCGAAAAACCGCTTGGGCTTAATGTTCAGGAGGTACTAGAAATGGCTGATGCTTGCGAGAAGTATAACGTGCAAAATTTGACAGGATTTACGTATCGAAGGATTCCCGCTATAGCAAAGATAAAAAATTTTATTGATAAAGGAAACTTAGGGAGAATCTATCACATAAAAGGTAGATTTTATGCAGATCGTATGGCCAGTGCAAGCCATCCTCTAGAATGGAGACATCTAGAAGAAAAGGCTGGCAGCGGGGTGCTAGGAGATTTAGCGAGCCACACCTTAGATATGACACTTTATATGATGGAAAACCAATGTTCAAAAATTTCAAAAATTTATGGACAAAGTGGTATTTTTATTCCATTTAGAAAAGATACCCAGACTGGAAAGGATGTTCCTGTTACGACAGATGACTATTGTAATGTATTAGCAAGCTTTGAAGATGGTACAAATGTTTGCTTAGAAAACTCTCGTCACTCACCGTTTGATATGGAAATGCATATTAGTGGTGAAAAAGGGAGTATTAAATTTAGTCTTACAAAACAAGATGAATTTGAACTTATGCTCTATGATTCACCTTGCGACTATTTTAAAACGTATAAAACTATTCCAGTTACAGTAGGAGAAAAAGAATCACAGGATAGAATGGTTCGTCAATATTTGTATTTTACTGATTGCCTTGTGAATAAAAAAGAGGCGCATCCTTCTATCAGAGAAACAGTATATATACAAGAGATACTAGATAAAGCAAAAGAATCTTATAAAACTGAAAAATTATTACAACTTTAATAATAAAGGAGATAAAATGAAAGTCGGATTATTTACAAACAGCCTTGTTGCTGAAGGTATGACAGATTTACGGGACATTGCAGATTGGGCTGTAGCTCATGGGTTTAGCGAATTAGAAGTTGGTGCATCGGTAAAACTCGATGAAAAAATGTTTGACGATGTAGTAAAACGAGATGATATAACAATTGGAGCTATGACGATATGTAGAAATCCTTTTTTCCCAGGAGAAGAAGGTGTTGCCCATAAAGAGGAAATGATACGTAGATTAAAATGGGCAATGAAATATAATATTCCAAAATTTGTAACATCGACAGGTATCGATCGAGGTTGTGACTGGGATGAAAAATTTGATTTTTATGACGGGATTCGAAAAAGACCGATACGTTCACTAGACAGTGTAGTAGGTTTTATGGAAGAATTGTTGGAAATAAGTAAGGACAGCGGGACATTGATTTGTTTGGAAACTTGCCCTGCCATGGGGAATATTGCTATTTCTCCGTATTTAAATAGCGAGCTATTTAAACGAGTGCCTAACAAAAGGCTAGGCATGGCATATGACCCCTCTCACTTTATTTGGGAAATGATGGACCCCTATGCACCTATCTATGAGTTTAAAGATAGAATATTTCACGTTCATGGGAAGGATACAGAAATAAACAGGTATGAATTAAATCGAAAAGGAATTTTAAGCGATTACTCTTGGTGGAGGTATAGAATACCTGGATTAGGTGAAATAAATTGGAACAAGTTTGTATCCAATTTAATGGAAGCTGGTTATGATGGAGTTATCAGTATTGAACATGAAGATCCTGTTTGGGAAGGGTCCATGGAAAAAGTTCAAAAAGGTTTGTTAATCGGCAAAAAAATTATTGAAA
>CAZUPJ010000215.1:417-3198 GCA_964622185.1 uncultured Treponemataceae bacterium | reverse complement strand
AAGCATAAACTTTCATCAACTTTTTTTTGCTAACATTCAGAAAAAATATTCCGATAATCAAACGAGGGTAACATTGTGAAATTAGTTATTATGAAAATGGTGTTTGTACTCTTCTTTGTTTTCAGTACATTTGCTTTTGCTCCGTCAATTGCAGTTCAGATGGCACAACATGACATAGATAGAGATACACTTAGGGAATCTACATTTATACTTGAAGATGGAATATTGGATACATTGTTCGAGTCGGGTTTTATTGTATCGAGTTTGCCAATAAGTATAAATAAAGATACGCATAGTACTCAACGAGAAATAATTAACCAAGCAAGACTTGGTTATATTAATTATGTTGTTTGTATTGATGTGTATTATTCTTCCTATGGTATTTCTGCCGAAGAAGCACTTACAGTTACTGATATAGAGTCCATAGATTGGAGAATAGTTAATACATCTAGTTTAGATGTATTGTCTAATGGTAAAATTTTAGCACCTAGCAAGAAATCTGGTGAGACAGATGTTGTTGCTATTAAAAGATTTTCTAATGATGTTGGTGTAGAAATAGAAAGAGAATTTGGTGAAAAACTATGAGGGGAAAAACAATGAAAAATGTGTTAGTAAAATTAGTTGTATTAATTACAGTTGTGCCTATGCTGCTTGGAACTTCAAACCCTGCCGTTGAGGGTAGGGCTTCTGTAGCTCAACCAGGCGAATTGCCACCAGGAATGTACGTAAAGGCACATTCCTTTTTACCAGGAGATTCGGTACTAATTACAAATCCTTCGAATGAAGTAAGTATTGAAGCCTTTGTATTTGCAACAATTGATGAAGGTGTAGCAGCAATTGTTTCTGAACAAGTTGCTGAAAAACTCTTTATTTCTAATGATAGTGATAGTTTAGTACAAATAAGAAAAATTATTGCACCAGTTGAAGTTGCAAGTGGTGCTTTACCTGTAGAAGAAGAAATTGATAAAGTAGTAGAAATTGTTGAATCAGTAATTGTTGTAAATGAAGAAATGCTCGATGATTCTGAAATATATTCACCAGAAGACGATAAAACAGGTATTGTTGATACAGCCGAACAAGATATTATTCAAGCAGAAGCTGTAATAGAAGTTGCTGCAGAAGGTGAGAGCGAATCAGCAATAAATGAATTAGCCTCAAGCGATGCAGTTGAAACTCAAAATGCAACTTCTTTTGAGGAAAGTATTGCAGCACTTTCTGTTACTGAATCTATAGAAAGTTCAAGCGAAAACTCTATCATAGTGGATAGTGTTCTGATTGAGGAAGTTGCAGTTGCACCTTACAGTGAAGAAACTCCTGTAGACGATTCTGTTGTATTTACTCCTTTTTCAGACATGAGTGCATTGTTTTCAGAAACAACTCAGGTTACAGAAGAACCTCTTCTAGTAGCAGAAGAAGAGCTTGCTAGCAATACGCCTGAAGAACCTGTTAAAAGCATAGTAGCAGAAGAAAACATAGAAGTTGCAACACAGCTAGAAGCAGTAGATACATTCGATGAGTTACTTGCAAAAAACGAAGCAGTTCCTCAGGTTATAGTCATTACACCTGAAGTAGAAATAGAAGAAAAACACGAAGAAAATTTAGTTATTGATGAAGTGCCTAATATTCTAACTCCTACAGTGGAAAAACCAGCAGAAGAAATATTTTTTGAAGATGAACCAGAAGTGACATTGTTTTTTAAAGATACATTATCTGAAGAACCTTTAGAAGTTAAAGAAGTTGCTGAAACTGTAGATGTCTTTGCTCTAACACCAGCCACAGAATATGCAAATGAAAGTGAATTTGTTTATACAGATTTTGATAAATATATTGTTGATAATATTTTTGTTGATAAGGATAAAAAATTCTATATACAACTTGCAACATATAGAGATTCAAAAAACATCAATGAAGTGTTAGTAAACTATGGCGAAAGGTATCCACTAGCTTTAGTTGAGTCGCCGGCAATTACCGATGCATATCAAGTTGTAGTTGGTCCTTTAACAAAGGATGAATACACGGTAGTACTTGAACGCTTTAAGAGTTACGGGTATAAAGATGCATTCTTAAGAATAGCAGAATAAGTGTTGCAATTCATGATCTTTTTGCAACATTTATTATTGATCTCGAACAGTTAAGAGTAAGAACAAAAAAAATAAAAAAAGCTGTCTAAGGTTCAAAATTGTATTGAATATCTTAGACAGCTTTTTTTGTTTAAGAAGTACTAAACTAAATTACTGTGTTATCGTGAATTACAGCATTTTTTGTTATTACAATAATTCCATCTTTTACAAAAAAGTCTCCATGATCACCTTCAGGCGGTAGTTCGCTAAGTCCTATAGAACAGTTTTTGCCAATACGTGCATTCTTATCAATAATGGTATTTCGAATCCTTGTTGCTTGTCCTATACCAATGTTTGGGCGTCCTTTCTGCTTATTTGCATCTTTGTCCGCATCTGTCTCATAGTAATCGGCACCCATACAGATAACATTCTCAAGTTCTGATTCAAGTTCTAGTATACTTCTTATACCAATTACACAGTTTCGTATTGAAGACACATTTATTATACAACCTTCACATGTAATTGAATTATACATAGTTGCATGGTTTATTTTTGATGGTGGAAGATTCCTTGGCTTTGTATATATTGGTGAAACTGCATCGTAGAAGTTAAATCGAGGGGAGAAAGTTGTGAGTTCAAGTGTTGAATCAAAGAAACTCCTTAATGTACCAATGTCTTCCCAATATCCATCGTAAATGTATGAATAAACTTTTCGCGTTTT
>CAZUPJ010000215.1:0-407 GCA_964622185.1 uncultured Treponemataceae bacterium | reverse complement strand
ATGTTCATTGTCTAAAGCTTCTTCCAATACATCTGCATTGAAAATATAAATACCCATAGAAGCAAGGTAGTCTTTACCTTCTGTTGCTCCTGGGGTGCGAGATTCATTTGGAATAATCCAGTCATTAATATCTAAATCTGGAGCTGGTTTTTCCATAAACTCTGTAATGTTCAGATTTTTATTGACTTTCATAATACCATAATCTGATGGATCTTTTCTAGTAACTGCCGTTGTTGCAATAGAAATTTCTGCACCTCTCGCAATGTGGTCATCCAAGAATTTATCCAAGTCCATTTGATATAACTGATCTCCAGATAAAATAATGTAATGAGTAGGTTTTTGCGTTTTAAAGTGCTGAAAGTTCTTTCTTACGGCATCTGCTGTACCCTCATACCATCCAGAATGCT
>CAZUPJ010000214.1:0-3200 GCA_964622185.1 uncultured Treponemataceae bacterium | reverse complement strand
TGATGTTTTTTCATTGACTTATTATAAGGGGAAATTATGGACAAGTATGAATGTATTGCATGTGGGTATGTATATGACCCAGCACTTGGAGACCCAGATAGTGGTATTGCGCCAGGAACATCGTTTGCAGATATTCCAGATGATTGGGTGTGCCCACTTTGCGGAGTAGGCAAGGATAGTTTTAAAAAGATGTAATCTGCAAGAATTACGCAGATTAAAAACTGGGGCTAACACATAGGTTAGCCCCAACGTAATATTTTCGTTAGCAGGCAACCTAGGTGTTGCCTGCAATTAAAACAAAAAATCAAAATCCTGCGGATATTATAAATTCATTGCGTAAGGGCACGCTACAAAGTGCTCTTTTCCAACTTCTTGTAAAGCAGGTGTTTCACACGTGCAAGAATCTTTTACATATGCACATCTTGGTGCAAATCTACAACCTGGTTTTGGTTCAATTGGTGACGATATTTCACCTTTAAGAATAATTCGCTCACTTTTTGCTTTGTATACAGGCTTTGGAATTGCTGATAACAAAGCCTTTGTGTATGGATGCAATGGGTTTGCGAACAATTCTTGTTTTGGAGCAGACTCAATAACATTTCCTAAATACATTACAATAATATGGTCAGAGATATGTTTTACAACTGAAAAATCATGTGTAATAAAAATATAGGTTAATCCTAATTCTTTTTGAAGGTCTTGTAAAAGGTTAATAACTTGAGCTTGAATAGAAACATCAAGTGCAGAAACTGGCTCGTCACATACAATAAACTTTGGGTTTAAAGCAATAGCTCGAGCAATCCCAATGCGTTGTCTTCGTCCTCCGTCCAATTCATGTGGATACATATTTGATAGTCTATCAGCAAGGCCTACAATATCCATTAGTTCTTTTACACGATTGTCCATTTCTTGGCGAGTTTTATACATCTTATAGATTTTTAATGGTTCAGCTATAATTTGACTTACCGACATTCTAGGGTCAAGAGATGAAAATGGATCTTGGAAAATTATTTGCATTTGTTGCCTAAGTGATTTTAAATCCTTTCCCTTTGCATGAGTTATATTTTGTCCTTCAAAAAAAACTTCACCAGATGTAATGTCAGTTAAGTGTAGTAATGTTCTACCAAGGGTACTTTTACCACATCCACTCTCGCCTACAACACCTAATGTTTCACCTTTTTGAATAGAAAAGTTTACACCATCAACGGCGTGTAACATTCCTTTGGGTGTTTTAAAATATTTGCAAAGATTTTTTGCTTCTAATATAGATTGATTATCCATTTGTACCTTCTTTACTGTGTAAATAACAGCGAGCATTGTGATTATCTTTCATTATAGTAACGTCTGGATCTGTTTTTGTACATATATCCATACATTTTGTACATCTCGGATGAAACTTGCAGCCTGAAGGAAGATTCATTGGATCTGGCATTAAACCTTCGATAGGAATAAGCCTGTCTACATCGCTTTCAAGATTAGGAATAGATGCAAAAAGTCCTTGTGTGTATGGATGCTTTGGATTGGTAAAAATTTGTTCTACTGTTCCATATTCAATGATTTCACCAGCATACATAATTGCAACGTGATCGCACACTTCTGCAACAACACCTAAGTCGTGTGTAATAAGAAGCATTGATGTATTAAGTTCTGACTTTAGTTTTGAAATTAAATCCAATACTTGTGCTTGAATAGTTACATCAAGTGCTGTTGTAGGCTCATCTGCTAAAATAAGTTGTGGCTCACAGGCAATTGCCATTGCAATTACTATACGTTGTTTCATCCCTCCAGAAAACTGGTGCGGATAATCACCTAGGCGACTTGCAGAAATTCCAACTTTTTCCATCATTTCGCCTGCTTTTTCCATTGCTTCTGCTGGCGGAATATCTTCATGTAGGAGAATAACTTCTTGAATTTGCTCACCAACGGTTACAACAGGGTTCAATGATGTCATGGGATCCTGGAAAATCATAGAGATTTTGGAGCCTCTCGTTTTTCTCATATCTGCTTCTGATGTTGAAAGCAAATCAACGCCGTCGTATACGATTTTTCCCTTAACAATTTCGCCTGGTGGGTCTGGTACTAAGCGTAAAATACCCAGTGCGGTTGTTGTTTTCCCCGCTCCTGTTTCTCCAACAAGTCCGAGTGTTTTTCCTTTTTCGATAGAAAGAGTTACACCATTTACGGCATTTGCGGTACCATCATCGGTAACATAGCGTATGTGTAAATCTTCTATTGATAATAATGTATTTTGTTCCATAATTTCTCCGTATAAAGGGTAGTGAAAAACATCGGTTTTACACTACCTTCATAAATGTAATGCGATGTTTGAAACTATACTAGCAATATCAATGTTTCAAACTCGTCAGGACGTAGAAAAAGTAACAGACTTTTTCTACATTCCTTTACCGCTTTAGTTTAGGATCTAATGCATCCCGTAGCCCATCGCCAAAAAGGTTTAGTGCAAAAATAGTAATCATAATGGTTACTCCAGGGAACATTACAATATGTGGATATTCTCGTAAATATGCACGGCCTGCTGAAAGCAAAGCACCCCATTCTGGTAGAGGAGGTTGAATACCAAGGCCTATAAAACTTAAACCTGCAGCCGATAAAATTGCACTAGCCACACCGAGTGTTGCTTGAACAATAATTGGTGACATGGCATTTGGTAATATATGGGCAAAAATAATTCTTAGGTCAGATGCCCCTGTTGCTCTTGCTGCTTCAACAAACTCTTGCTCTCTAACGGAGAGAACCGATGCTCTAACAATACGTGCATAGGTTGGAATAGAAGCTATACCAACGGCAATCATAACGTTTCTTAGACCTGGTCCAAAAGCTGCCGTTATAGAAATTGCAAGGAGAATGCTAGGAATTGCTAACATAACATCAATAAGACGCATAATAGCATTATCAATAAATTTTCCGTAATATCCTGCAAGTGCACCGAGCATACCGCCAATAACGCTTGCAATACCCACGGCAACAAATCCAACTTGAAGTGAAATTCGTGTACCATAAATTACGCGGCTAAAAACATCTCGGCCAAAGTTATCTGTTCCAAATGGGTGTTCAAGACTTGGTGGTAAAAATCGTCTTTTTAGATCTTGTTCTGCATACCCATACGGTGCAATTACGTCTGCAAAAATGGCACAAAAAATAAGTAGCAAAATAATAGCTAATCCAAACATTGCAAACTT